>JABCOH020000022.1 GCA_013333695.2 Candidatus Saccharimonadota bacterium
AAACGTTTTTGCTGAGCGCGTACTTGCCCGAATACACCAGTCCAATATTTTTTCATACTAATCCCGAATCGCCTTTCCTGTTAAGTCAATAAATACGTCCTCCAAATTGGCCTGCTCGACGACTTGCTTTTTCTTAAAGCCGCGCGCCAGTAGCTGCTTGATCAGATTATGCGGCGTATCAATGGTGATGATTTTACCATTATCCATAATCGCCAAGCGGTCGCACAACAGCTCGGCCTCGTCCATGTAGTGCGTGGTCAGCACGATAGTAATACCTTCGTCGCGAATCTCTTTGATCAAGTCCCAGAGATTGCGGCGAGCCTGCGGGTCGAGGCCGGTGGTCGGCTCATCAAGGAATAGTACCGCTGGGTTATTGACCAGCGTCGACGCGATAGCGAAGCGTTGCTTTTGCCCGCCTGAGAGCTGCTCGACATAGCTTTTGGCTTTGTCGGTCAATTGCACCTTGGCTAGCAGCGCGTCGGCGTCGACCGTTTGTCCGTACAGGCTGGCAAACATTTTCAATTGTTCGCGCAAGGTTAGCTTGTCGTAAAACATTGTCGATTGCAGCTGGATACCGATGATGTTTTTAATGCGCCTAGGCTCCCTGGCAACATTAATCCCGTCGATAGTCGCCGTACCGCCA
This sequence comes from Candidatus Saccharimonadota bacterium, assembly GCA_013333695.2. Taxonomy (GTDB): domain Bacteria; phylum Patescibacteriota; class Saccharimonadia; order Saccharimonadales; family Saccharimonadaceae; genus Nanosynbacter. The sequence goes on from JABCOH020000022.1 coordinate 644, forward strand.
TCAATCGGCCTGAGTGCCTCGAGCATCTCGAGCGTCGTCGTCTTGCCGGCACCGTTGGGACCGAGGATACCAAAGATCTCGCCTTTCTTGACCTCAAACGACACGCCATTAACAACATTTTTGCCGCTATAGGTCTTGACGAGTTGGTCAACTGTTATGATTGGTTCGGGTTGAGCCATATAATAACTCCTTTCCGCGCTCTATTTCAGCACTGTATACCTTAAATGATAGAGTGACTCCCTGCCAAGCTATCTATTATCTAGTAATTATAGCACTCCAAGCGGGCGATGCAACCGGGGGATCTAGCCAAGCCGATACGATGCCGCTATACTAGCTATATGCCAAAGAAGCCTCAACTCTCCGTCACGCGGCCGCAGAGTCGTCTCACGAAACGATATGTATTTGCACTGGTGCTGATACCGTTGATCGTTGTTTGTATCAGCCTCGGCGTGCTGTACTGGCCAAAGATTGCTCATAAACTTCATTCGCTGAGGGTGGCCAGTAGCGTCGATCCGTCACGCGGCGAGGCAACATTCCCGCAGATTGATACCATAAATTTACACCCAACCCGGCAAAAAATTATCAGCCTCGCCAAAACTGAATTCGAAGCACAGTCCGCCGGCACCAAGTTCAGCCAAGGCGTCCGTGAAGCATGGTGCGCCGACTTTGTGAGCTGGGTCATGCAGCAGGCGAACGCACCGCTGAAGAATCCGCACACTGGCGGCTGGCGCATTCCGGGAACATTTACCTTGCGTGAATATTACGAGGCGGCCGGGCGGTTCAAGCCCATCGGCTCTGGCTATCAACCGCGGCCGGGCGACGTGGCAATTTACCGCGGCTCACCGGTGTTTGGTGATCACACGAATATCGTCTTGAAAAATAACGACGGCATTCTGACCACCGTCGGCGGTAATGAAATGAACCGTATCCGCGTATTCACCAACCACGACAGGCGCTACGATGGGCTGCTAGGATATGGCGTGCTAGCAGAATAATAAAAACCCAGAACTAACACCCAATTACAATTATAATTATCGCACCTAACCGAGTAGCCGCAGTAGCGACATTACGCCGCGTGACTTGCCGCTAGCAAAAACGCCACCAATGCATCGGGCTGCTGCTCAGCCAGCCACGTTACGGCGTCAACGATAGCGTCCTTGTTTGTGCCACCATTTTTGAGCTCCTCGAGAAGACACTTGACCGTCCGCTGCGTCTGGCCATCATACCGATCGAGGTGCATCGCCTGAGTGACTTGCTTGACCTGCTCGTCGCTAAGAGCAACGTAGGGCGAGACCACTTCGTGCGCATGCTTGGGACTGCGCTTGGCAGCTTCGGCTTTGCGTTGGAGATTTTCCAGGCCTTCAATCGTTGCCCGCATCAAGGCCTCCGCCTCGTCCATGCCGCGTTGATAGGCCTGGGCAAATTCCTCAGAATTATCCCCGCCCTCGGAAACAATTGCCGGCAAAAACTCGATCCGCATCACTCGGTGCATATACGCGTCGCCCATTTCCTCGCCGGTCGCCATCACCTCACTCCACCAGGCAACAAACCGCGAATTCTCAGGATCGTGCAGCTCGCGCATAGCCGGTAGCTGCGCTAATTTATCCTTAAAAAAGTGAATCAGTTTCTTGATGTCCATGTCGCTTTATTATACCCGAAAATAACGGCAAGCACAAGCGCCATCCCGCCAAGGATCTCAGCGCCGCTTCAAGAAATAATAGCCAATCGCCAGTGCCGCTAGCGCACTACCGCCGATAACCACCCAAAAGGTCACCGGGCTCTCTGCAGCCGGCAAGGGCACATTCATGCCATACAGCCCGGCCACCATGGTTGGAATGGTCAGCGCCACCGTAATTACCGTCAGCAGCCGAATTGTCTCGTTCAGCCGGGTGTCCATCACCGCCCGGTAGCTATCACGCACATTGGTGATGGTTCGCAGCAGCGATTTACAACGGCTAATTACCTGTTCAAGGTCGATGGAAATATCTTCGACGTCATCCTTGTCGTCATCCTTGAGTCGCAAACTGCGATTGGCAATCAGCCGCTCAATCGCCCAGTTCATCGGCAGCAAGGCATCCAGGTAGTCATTTAACTTGCGCTCGTATTCGGTCAAGGTGACGATATCACGCGCCCGCAAGGTATGAATATCGTCAGTCGCCGCCCGCATTTGGCGATTGATCGTCGCCACCCGCCGCTGGTACTGACTTGACACCGCCTCAATCATCGCCACCACCAGTTCAATCCGCCGCGATGTCCGCACCCGTGTCTTATCGATAAACGGCTGCCACAGCCGACCCAGACTATCGCGCGACAATGTCACCACATACTCCTTGTGAATGCCGAACAAAATTGGCGTGGTAAAATCATTAAAATCATCATCCGTATCCGGCAGCCGGGCGATCAAGTACGTCCACTCATCATCAAACTCAATACGTGGCACCTCGTGCGGGTCGAGCGCGTCACTAATCATATCCTCATCCATCCCCAGCGTCAGCAGCTCGGACACTTCCTCTTCGGTTGGCCGTTCGCAGCGCAGCCAACTGCCGCTACGCAATGTCTGAATCGGTGCGATCGCCTCGCCTGTTGAATGCAGGTATTCTATCATGTTCCCAGTATAGCTCATTTGAAATATTTTGGTACCGGTTAGATGACAATAAGCTTGCGGAGGCCATCATCGAAAACCACCAGCCGAGCTACCCGACTGGTGGTTTTGAGTGTTTATTTATATGAGAGCTAACTCTTGATGCGCGTACCAGCGATACCGTTGATAGCGTCAGCGGTTTTTTCGAGCGAGGTAATGATCGCCGTACGCCCCGAAGCGCCGGCCACAAAACTTAACGCCGCCTGGGTTTTTGGTAGCATTGAGCCAGCCGCAAACTGCCCAGCATCAATATGCTGCTGCAGCTCCTCGGCTGATACTTCGCCAAGCGCCTGCTCCGTCGGCTGACCAAAATTGACCTTAGCTGCATCAACCGAGGTTAGGATCAATAGTGTGTCCGCCCCGAGTGTGTCCGCCAGCTTGGCCGCACCAAAATCTTTATCAATTACCGCCGCTACGCCGCTCAGTTGGCCCGATGCGTCACGCAGCACCGGGATGCCGCCGCCGCCAGTCGAGACTACCAACACGCCGGCATCGACCAGCGCCTTGATGACGGGAGCCTCAACAATTTCCTGAGGCTTTGGTGACGGCACAACGCGCCGCCAGCCACGGCCCGAGTCCTCGCGCACTGTATAGCCGCGTTCAGCCTGCACTTTCTTGGCCTCTTCTTCCGAATAGAATGGCCCAATTGGCTTGGTCGGATTTTGAAACGCTGGATCAGCCTGATCAACCACCGTCTGGGTAACGATACTCGCTGCATACTTATCATGCACACCACGAGTTGCCAGCGCATCGTGGATCGCTTGCTGCAGCCAAAAGCCGATCAGCCCCTGACTCATTGCACCAGAATCTTCTAGTGGTAAGCTCGGCACCGCCTCGGTGTTAATCGCTTCCTCGTGTAGGACAATGTTGCCGACCTGCGGGCCATTGCCGTGGACAATGGCTACACGGTGGCCAGCTTGAATCAGCGGCAGGAGCTGGGCGATCGTTTCGTCAGCCACTCGCTGCTGCGCCTGGGACGAGGCCTCGCCCTGACGTTGCAGGGCGTTACCTCCAAGCGCGACGACAATGGTTCGCTGCTGATTCATTAGGCGATGGCTCCGTATACCGTGATAGCTACGAGGCTAATTATCGCAAAGACCACCATGATTGGTATTGAACGCTTCAACCATGCGCGGTACGACACGCCGGCTAGGGCTAGGCCACCCATCAACGAAGCAATGGTTGGCGCCATCATGTTTAACAGACCTGATGCTGTTGCAAATGCAACAACGATGATCTCCTTGCTGGAGCCGACTAGATCAGCCACCGGCGCGATGACTGGCATAGTTGCTGCCGCTAGACCGGATGATGACGGAATGATAAAGCTCATCGGCAAGTAGAAGATGTAGGCTAGAACACCGACGAAACTACCCGCGCCCTTCAGTGCAGATTCACCCCAGCTGATGATCGTGTCTTGGATCGCACCATTCTGCATCACCACGCCGACACCAGCTGCCACTGCGATGATCAGCGCCACACTCAGTAGATCAGCTGTACCTTTGAGGAAGGTGTCAACAACGAAGATTTCCTCTTTCTTGAATTGGCGATAATAAATCGCTGCGATGACTAAGGTTGACAACAGAAACAGGGTCGAGATCTCGTTGAAGTACCACTCACCAAATGGCAAGACATGATCGAGACCCAAGATAGCACCAACGACCGGTAGCTCTGCAAACCACTTATGGATATCAGCAAACAGCGTGATCCCCCAGTTGCCCCACGGGATAAGCGAGATGATCATCAATAGGAAGGTGACGCCAAAGACCGCCATCACTGCTTTACGCGGACCGGTAAATTCTGGCACGTTGCTCATATCAAGTGCGGTGGTGGCTGGCTTATAACGAACATCGTCTTTATACTTACCAGCTTTTACCTTTGAGGCATATCGCATGGTGAACACGATAGCCGCAATCAAACAGAGCAGTAAAATTATTGATTGGAGACCCAATATATTACCGAGCGGCACGTCAGCCGACTTGGCAGCGATACCAGTTGAAAATGGGTTTAACGTTGAACCAAGCACACCAGTACCAGCACCCAGCACGATCACCATCACCGCGGTCATAGCGTTGTAGCCAGCCGCCATCATGATCGGCACCACCAGCGCATAAAAGGCCACTGCCTCTTCCTGCATGCCGTAGGTGGTACCACCGATAGCGAAGAACGTCATGAGAATTGGGATGAGCCATTTCTCCTTGCCCTTCATCTTGCGCAGCATGGCACCAAGCGTTGCGTCCAGCGCGCCAGTCTTCATCGTCACCCCGAGGAATCCACCGAGGATCAACACGAAGACGATGACGTCGAGCTTCTCACTCATGCCCTTGATCGGCGCAAGTGCTGCATCCCACAAACCTTGGCGAGAGTCGGTGGTTGTCTCGGTGCCGTCATCGGCTTTTTTAGTAGTGACTTTATCAGTCTGTTTATACGTACCAGCGATGCGCACTGTCTTTTCCGCATCATTTGGATCTGGTTTTGTGTTGTACACACCAGACGGGATAATCCACGTTAGGACCGCCATCAAGGCAATCACCACAAACAGCACGGTAAAGGCTGAGGGCGAGCGCAGCTTTTTCTTAATTTTTTTCATTTTTTCTACCATGTCCGGAGCCTCCTTTACTCCTGTATTAGACATCTACAGCGTCAAAGCGATAACCGCCTTGATGGTATGCATACGATTTTCCGCCTGGTCAAAGACGATCGAATTTGGCGAGCGGAAGACATCGTCCGTCACCTCCATCGCCTCTAGCCCGAAATCGTCCCTGATGTGCTGGCCGGTCGTGGTCAACGCATCATGAAAGGCCGGCAGGCAGTGCATGAACTTGACCTCAGGATTGCCGGTGAGGTTCAGCATGTCGCGATTAACCTGGAAGTGACGCAGCTGGTTGATGCGCTCAGCGAACTTATCCTCTTCGCCCATCGACACCCAGACATCGGTGTAAATGACATCAGCACCGCGCAGGGCTTCCTCAAAATTATCAGTGATAGTAATCCGCCCGTGGTTCTGGTGCGCCAGCTCATGCGCGTGATGGACGAGGCCCTCCTCAGGGAACAATTCACGCGGTGCCAAAATCCGAAAGTCCAGCCCCATAATCGCCGAGCCGAGCAGCAGGCTGTTAGCCATGTTATTGCGGCCATCGCCGACAAACACCAGCTTGACGCCGTGCAGCCGACCGAGGTGCTCCTCGATAGTCATAAAGTCGGCTAGAATCTGCGTTGGATGGAACTTATCAGTCAATCCATTCCATACTGGCACGCCGGCGTGCTTCGCTAGATCTTCTACCGTTTTGTGTGCAAAACCGCGAAACTCAATACCGTCAAACATCCGGCCCAGCACCTTGGCGGTGTCCTCGACCGTCTCTTTCTTGCCAAGCTGAATATCGTCCTTGCCAAGATATTCCGGCGCGATACCGAGGTCGTTGGCCGCCACCGTAAAGGCGCAGCGTGTCCGCGTCGAGGTTTTCTCAAATAGTAGCGCAATATTCTTGCCCTCATGAATCCGATGCGGCGTACCAGCATACTTCATCCGCTTATACTCATTCGCCGTCGTTAGTAGCAACTGAATGTCACCCGCGGTAAAATCACCCAGTGTCAAAAATGATCGCCCTTTCAAACTTTGTGCCATTATACATCCTCCCGTACTAGCGGCATGCTCATACAGCGCGGACCACCACGGCCGCGGCCAAGCTCAGCACCGCTGACTTCGATAACTTCAACGCCGTGCTCGCGCAATTTTTGGTTAGTGACATAGTTGCGGTCATAGGTCACCACCACACCCGGCGCAATTGCCAAGGTGTTCGAGCCGTCGTTCCACTGCTCGCGGGCTGCTGCGATCGGATCGCCGCCGCCACATTCAATCAAGGTGACACTCGGCAGCCCCAAGGCCACCCGCAAGACATGCTCGAGATCCGTCTCATGCGTAATGCGCGGGAACGGCTGTCCCTCAACCTTTTCCAATACGAAACAATTCATCTTGCCGCCGCGGTCGCGGATTTCCGGATGAATAGTAAACTTGTCCCGATCAATCATAGTAAACACCGTGTCTAGGTGCATGAAAGCGTGCGACTTCGGAATCTCCATGGCAACGACTCTCTTGAAGTTGGAACCGGCAAACAGCTTGGTTGCCATCTTTTCAATCGCCTCAGCCGTGGTGCGCTCCGATACACCGATAGCCATCACTTCACTGCTCAAGACCAGCTCATCGCCACCTTCGATTGAGAACTTTTCGTGGCGATCATACCACACCGGCACATTCTTATTAGCAAACCGCGGATGATGATCAATGATGTAGCGCATGAACAGCGACTCACGACGACGCGCCGGCCAGTGCATCTTGTTGATCGTCAGACCGTGACCAATGGTTGCAGCCGGGTCACGCGTAAAGTACAAGTTCGGCATCGGATCGAGATAGAATGGATAGTGATTTTTCTCGATCATATTGTGCAGCTGCTGATGCTGGTCTGGCGGCAGCGTGATCTCATCCTTGCGCACACCGGCCATGATTTTACGCACCATCGCGTTCGTTGGTAGGTCCAGCAGGAACTGGCGCAGCACTCTGGTAACACGGCGTGACCCCTGCTTCGAATTTGCCAGCATTTCATCAACAAACTGCTCACGTAATTGATCAGTATATAGCGCCTCGGTCACCAGCTGATCGAGATACAACACCTCAACACCGTGATCACGCAGCACCTGAGCAAACGCATCATGCTCCTTTTGGGCGACCTGCAAATACGGAATGTCGTCAAACAGCAGATCAGTCAAGTAGTCTGGTGTTAAGTTTTCTAATTCTTCGCCCGGACGATGCAACAGCACCGCCTTGAGTCGGCCAATTTCTGATGTAATATGTAATGGATCCATACCCCCATCCCCTTTTTGTTTATGGTTATACTAACAATAGTAGCATATACGCCCGAGAACACAAGTACCACTTAGCTGGCTGTGAATTACCGCCTACGAGGCCAAACTGCATCAATGATCGTATACGGCAAACGATGATATCGCCACCAGCCGACTAATGTCACCCCGAGCCAACCAATAATAATGAGCATACCAGTCCCAGGCCCCAACATGATGCCATACATAAACAAACCAATATAGCCTAGCCGCAGCATATACATTGTCAATCGATGAAGCCACGAACGTTCCTGGTCATCCAGTGATATCCCCGTCATCCAGCCGCCAATCGTTCGCCCACCCAGCATGAGCGGCATGATTAGCTGAATCACCAACTCACTACCAGTAAGAATGCTATACGACAGCACCGCGGTAGTATTCCCCGCCAAACCCGGCATCGTGATATACCATACAATACCAATACACGTCATCACGATAAATGCCGCAACCACGTCAAGCGTAAACGCCACTAATCGCCGCACCAGACCCGGCTGTGTCGTCACGGTCTCACCACGTTTGACATTACGCAGGTCTGGCAGCAGCCAGCCACACCAATAACCGACCAAAGCACCTCCGGTATTAAGTAGCAAGTCATCAACATCAAATAGCCTATAGCTACATGGATACAGCCCAAACGCACCTGTCAGTTGGGTTACTTCAATCGTTAATGATAGGATGAGCCCTAATAGTACAACCATGTACCAGCGCACGAGGTACATCACTCGTAAAAACATACCGAGCGGTATAAAAAATACTATGTTCATCGTTACCTGCAGAACAGCTCGCAACCCTTCAGTTTGTATGTCCATAATTGATGCGAGCGGATGTAATTGTGGTGAGACCGCGTGATGCGCACAAAACCACGCTGGATTATCTGGCATCGGATAAAGCGTAAACGCCACGAGTCCCAGTGCATACAAGACGACCAGATACACCATGACCATCCTGCCAACTACCAGTCGTCGTAATCGCATATACTGCACGACGAGCAGCGGAAATGTCAAGAGCAGCGCAGTAAATGGCCAAAATGATATCGCCAGCTGAAATGACGAGGAGAATGTAGTAAAAAATGCCATCATAGCCGTATTATTATGCAGGAAAAATTAACTATCGTCAAATATGCCTCATTCTCGAATGATTGCCAAAGATGCCTCGACTGTCAGCTGAGCCGGATGGCCTTTTAGCCACTCATCGACTGCCCGCGACGCCCCCGGCAGTGCTTCATTGGCATAGTCATCAACGATGATGGTTGCTTTCTCATGAAATTTACCATCGCACAATCGAAACGAGTCGGCAATTGATTCATAAAAATCACCGTCAAAAAACGCAAATATAATACCCGCTGGCACGTCATCGGGGGTAAAGTCAGCAAACCAACCTTTGTGAATAGTTGGTAGTTTCAAGCCAGCCTTTTTGAAGTTCTGAATGAAGGTTTTGCGCGGCGCCAAGAGTTCGCCCGCTTTGAACTGCTCGCCGGCAGCGCTGTTGTCGGCTTGGGTTTTTTCTGGCAAGCCCATAAACGAATCGTAAACATGAAACTCACCGGTAAAATCATAGGCATCCAGCAGCCGCCGGATGAACAAACTAGTCGTGCCAACATAACAGCCAAACTCCACAATGTTGCCTGCCGCACCGCTTTGCAGCACCTTTTCTAGTTCCCGCAACAAGACGCCGAGTTCTTTGGCGTCAACTTGGTCAGAAATGATGGGATATTTGGCGAGGAGGTGGTCGGTGATCATTACTACCATTAGTATACCAGTTCTCTTCATGCTAAAATCATAGTATGAAAATCGCTAGCCCTGCGTTCGCCGAAAACGCTAAAATACCAAAAATTTACTCCAAGCTCGGCGGTAATCAACGCCCGCCGCTCGAGATCAGCGACGTACTGGCTGATACCAAAAGTCTGGCAATCGTCTGCCACGACCCCGATGCGCCTGGGCGCAATGGATTTTACCATTGGACAGTTTGGAATTTGCCGAGCAAAACCACTGAAATCACTGGCGAATCACTACCCGCAGTCGCCGTCGAAGGTGTTACCAGTTGGGGCCATCCTGGCTGGGGCGGGCCGCAACCGCCGTTTGGTACGCACCGCTATCAATTTTACGTATACGCGCTGGACACAACGCTGGATCTACCAGACAGCACCAGGCCCAAAGAACTCATCGCCACTCTCAAGCCGCATGTCATCGACCAAGCCGTACTGACTGGAAAGTTTGGCGTGTTGGATATTTTTCGGCGGGGCTCGTGATTTAATTAATTCTAGGAATATTATGATTTTATTATTTTAGATTTCATTTTTCTCTGATATTTTTTACTAGCATTTCTCAAATGGGAACTATGATATTCGGCACTGTCCTCTTCGTCATCCAAGTCCCCACCAAAGCTTGCTACTCGCCCGCGACGTTTCGGTCCAAACAAGTACGCAAAATCTCCCTTAAACCGTTGAAAAGTAGCAACGTCATCCCCCACATATCTATTATGTCCACTGTAGCCCTGCTCCCAGGGCTTACGACCATACTCATCAAATGCATCATAAGCGCCATTCTTGAAACCAAAGATAACTTCTGACTTATACTCAACACTTCGAGGATCTGGCATCAATAAGAGTCCATTGCCATATTTATTCCAATCCGACTTCGACACAAACTTTTCAGGATACAGCCACTCCTCCCTGCCAGCAGCAATGTACTGAAATGCACGGCTTTTAATTATAAAGTTTATTTCACGAACTTCCTGCTCGCTAAGGCTTCGATGCGTTTGAATATCGAGATACTTAAATATCGCTGGTCGTAAAGGATTCGGATTGGGTCGTCGACCAACACCAGACTGATACGGATTACGCACCCAAGATAAATTAGTTAGTATTAGGACTTTATCAAGAGAGAGCGGAAACAAAGTATGGCTAGCATGAAGTGTTATATCTGGATCATTAAAACCACGGCACTGTCTATTTCTTGGGCCAAGAAAACGATTATACACCGTGACAGGATGATCAGAGACTATGAATTTAGTATCTGATTGATCTGCATTAGCAATTTGCCAAACACACTCCGTCCAGATTGAACCATAAAGTTGCCGAAGCTGCATCATATGCCTCAATACGGTGTTCTTATCATCTGATCCTACCTGCCCTGCTAACCAGCCGAGACCTTTTGGAGTTCTTAATTTTTGTGTACTCACATACAACATAAAATCCCTAAACATGTTGCCATCCCAGTTAGGATTTTGGTGATCATATTTAGCAAAGAAATCGACAGCCTTCCTGCCATAATTATCAATATTTCCAAAAAATATTTGTTCAATATCGTTATACTTAACTCCATTAAACCATCTCGCGTACAAATCGTCCTCCTTAAAACAGAGACGAGTCCCCTGTTTTTTGACGGCTCGTGATGGACGAGATACTCCCTGTGGATCGATGAATGGCGTGGGCTTTAAATTGCGATAAAATAGCTCGTTATCAATCTGCCCATGAGGGATAAATCGTTTTTGATACCATTGTGGTACATAGTGGTTATTGACGTATTCTCTTGACATATACAACCCTCTTATCTCTACACATTGTACCTTTGTAGGTCTGAGAGTTAAACCCAATCAATATTCAGCAATCGCTCAGTAAACTGACTATTACAAAAATTAGCGCAGAATCAGTCTTGCTTCAGTAGTTCGTTGTGTTTGCCTCGTCCGATAATGTTGCCATCACTTCATCATCTCAAATACCCAACACTAACCCGATTGGACAAAATCACCCGCTCGGCTTATACTATTTTTAGCGTCGGGGTGTGGCGCAGCTCGGTAGCGCGCACCGTTCGGGACGGTGAGGTCGTCCGTTCAAATCGGATCACCCCGACCATGAAATTATTTGAAGCGCATGTTCATCACATAGAACCTCTGGCGATCACAAAAGCAAAGGAGGCTATATGCAGCGACGAGTTAATGTACGCGGAATTATTATCAACGATCAGGGCGAAATTTTTTGCCAGAAATTAACCGCCAATAACGGCGCGGGGCGACAGTTTTGGTGTGCACCGGGCGGCGGCTTGGAGATGGGCGAAAGTTTACTGGACGGTTTACGCCGAGAGATGGTTGAGGAAACCGGCGTCAAACCAACCATTGGCAAGCTATTATTCATTCAACAATTTACCGACACCAACCCCTCGTCTAAACACGGCGTTACCGAGCAGCTCGAATTTTTCTTCTCCATCACCAACTGGCGTGATTACCAGCACATCGACCTGGAGCAAACATCGCACGGCGTCGAGGAAGTGGCGGAATGCGGCTTTGTCAATCCGAAAACCACACGGATTTTGCCGAGTTACCTAACAGAGGTTGACCTCAACTGGCTGGTTAATGAATCGACTGACGTTCAGATGATGAGTGAATTGTAACAAGCTTAGCGCATGGCCCGAATCATTTTCCTCAGCTGCTCAACCGCCCGAGCACGGCGTTCTTTTGTCCAATAGGTATCAGCGGTGGCCTTTTCGCCATCGACCGTGGTTTCCTGCAGGAAATGACCGACCACACGACCATCCTTCAACGCCGTCACGTCAGGAACATACACTCGTGGTTGGCCGTTCTCATCAGTGCGAAGATGTGGCTTTAGTTTCTCAACTAATTTTTTGTAGGTAGCGTCATTGGTTTCGCGGGCATGGCGAATGTCCAGATAGTAAATCTTGTCCAGCCCTTCGGCTTTGGCGGCGTCATCAACTAGTGGTGCCAGCTGCTGACACCACGGGCACTGCTGAAATCCAAGGAAAATCAAGCCGCTACCTGATTCAAATTTCTCCAAAACCTCGTCAGCCGAAGCAAAGATGAAGCGATTGTCATTCGCCACGCGAGAATACGCAGCCTTAAAGCGAGCAGCGTCTGATGGCTGCGGTGACGCCGGTGCCTGCGAGCGTGACCAGATATGCCAGCCGCATATGACGATGGCAATGATACCAACAACTACCGCGACAAGAAGCATGCATTGGTTATGCTGCTTGGCTGTTTTCGTACGTTTCATCTGGACCTCCTGTTATTTCCCTTTGACGCCGAAAAACTTTCGTGCTCGCTCAGTCACCGGATGATCCATCACCTGCTCCGGCGGACCGTTTTCGATGATCTCGCCCTTATCCAGGAAAATCATCCGCGTAGCCACTTCGCGCGCAAACTTCATTTCGTGTGTGACGATGACCATGGTCATGCCTTTGGCGGCAACCTCACGGATTACGTCCAATACTTCGCCGATCATCTCTGGATCAAGCGCCGAGGTTGGCTCATCAAACAGCATGATATCTGGCTCCATGGCTAGAGCTCTGGCGATGGCGACACGCTGCTTTTGCCCGCCTGAGAGCTGCGAAGGAAAGGCCCCGGCTTTGTCCGCCAGCCCCACGTCTGCGAGCAATTTCTTTGCCAGGCGAGTCGCCGCCCGGTCAGACAGTTTGCGTAGTTTCCGCGGCGCCAGTTTGATATTATCCAGCACGCTCAAGTTGGGGAACAGATTGAATGATTGAAATACCATGCCAACTTTTTGGCGCAGGGCGTTAAGGTCGACTTTTGGCGCTGTCGTTTCCACGCCGTCGATAACAATGTGCCCGCCGGTCGGCGTCTCCAGTAAATTCAAGCAGCGCAAAAAGGTTGATTTACCAGAGCCACTTGAACCAACGACTACGACCACTTCGCCTTCATGAATTTCAACGTCGATGTCCCTGAGCACGCGATTACTACCAAACTGTTTTTTGAGGTTAGCCACCGTGATGATTGCCGGGTGCTCAGTGCTTGACTGCACTGCTTCCTTCACCTTATTCACTGCCATCTTTTAGTCTCCTCTCCACTCGCGTCATCACACGGGTAAATATCGCGGTCAACGCCAAGTACATCACCGCTGCAGCAAACAATGACTGAAACGCCGTGGCCGTTTGAAACCGAATATTGTCAGCGCCGCGCATGATATCATTTAGCCCAATCCAACCGACGACTGAGGTCTCTTTCAATAGGGCGATGAACTCGCTGATCAGCGCTGGCAACGAATTTTTGAGCGCTTGTGGCAAAATCACCAGACGCATGGCCTGCCAGCGGCTAAAGCCCAGCGAACGAGCCGCTTCCATTTGCCCCTTGTCAACGCTTTCAATACCACCGCGAATGATCTCACCAATGTAGGCACCGCTATTGACACCAAAGGCAATCGCTGCCACAAAAATCTTCGGCATGAATTGATATGAGCCAAAAACGACGTAGTACATGATTAACAGCTGAACGAGGAGCGGCGTACCTCGAATGATGTCGACATACACTTTGCCAAGCCACGCCAGCGGATTCCAGCGACTCAGTCCTTTGGCCCACGATAAACGACCCAGCGACTTAAATGGTCGCACGTCTGAAGTTCGCAACAGGGCGATGATGACACCAATGGCCGTACCGAGAAGCAGCGATAAGACGGTCAATACCAAGGTCACTTCTAGACCGTGCCACAGATACAACCATCGACCGTCGCCAAATATCACTTCCAGAAAATTCACGACTCAAGCTCCTTTTTCTTCATCAATTCAAGGGCCCTCGGCCCAAAATGTTTACGGATGAGATTGTCATATCGGCCGTCCTTTTTCATCTCCGCCAACACTCGGTTAATTTTTTCGAGCAAGTCGTGATTATTGTTTTTGATGGCGATTGCATAGTGCTCGCTCGACAACTCACCTGGCAAAATTTCTAGGTCTGGAAAGCCAGTCGTGTATTGAGCCGCGGGCGCATCATCCAAAATAACCGCCTCGACGCCGCCAGCATTGAGCTCTGTCAACACGCTTGGCGCGGTTGGAAATTGCGACACGTTAGCGCCGACAATCTTCCTGGCCAGCGTATCGCCCGTCGTACCCAACTGCACACCAATTTTCTTGCCCGTCAGTTGATGTCGATTCCGAATCGGACTACCCTTTTTGACAATGATCCGCTGCGAGGCTGAATAATACGGCTCAGAAAATAACGCATTTTTGGCACGCTCTGGCGTCACCGACATGCCAGCCACCGCCATGTCAATTTGCCCTGATTCCAGCGCTGGCAGCAATCCGTCAAACGCCATGTCTTCAATCTTTAGCTCTTTATTCACGCTGCGGGCAATTTCCTTTGCCAAATCAACATCAAAGCCAACAATTTCATTGCCCTGCTTGTACTCAAACGGCTTGAATCCAGCGTTGGTGCCCATCACCAACACATCATTACTTTTACCAAATCCACCTTCGCGCTGCAAAATATCAAACGCCATAAAGCCAATCAACGCCACAAACAGCCCCAGACCGATCCACCAACTAACACCAAACCCCCGATGATGTGCTTTCGTTCTGTTCATGCTTATCAGTATACGCGCTTTGAAAAGAAATGATAAGCCCCCAAACCAGCCCACGCGCCCAGCCAAAAGTTGTATAATATCATTATGAGCACCTCTCCGTCTGGCGGCGGCGCCAACAACCGCATTATCATTCGCATGGCTATCGTCTTGCTATTACTATGTAGCGCCGTTTTCTTTGTCGCTAGCCGCTATAAAATTGTGCAATTTCGTGACGCCAAGATTGACGAGATTTTATTTTATTTCAAGAATGGCCTGGCGGGTGGGCAGTCTAGCAGCTTTACCTCAGCCGTCTGGGAAAATATCCCCTACGTCATTGGGCTGCTCATCATTTTATTACTACCGATCATCTTGAAGCTACGCTGGAAAAAACGACCACTCCGCTTGCGTCACCAAGCCTATTACGCAGGCGGCCTATTCATGATCAGCCTAGCACTGTTGGTTCAAAGTTTCAGCATCCCCGCCTATGTCATCGCCCTCGCCCAGTCGTCAAAGATCTATGATCAGCATTATGTCGATCCACGCGGCGTTAAATTGACGTTTCCCAGTACCAAACGCAACTTAATTTATATCTACGTTGAGTCGCTAGAAAATACACCGGCCTCCAAAGCCAACGGCGGCATGAGCGACAAATCAGTCATCCCGGAGTTAGAAAAATTGGCACTGACTAACACCTCATTTTCACACCGACCCTCAGGTCTCGGCGGCGCCCTGCCTGCACACGGTACCACTTGGACGGTAGCCGGCATGACCGCTCAATCCGCCGGCGTGCCGCTCAAAGACGGTGGGGTGTTCGGTGACCGCGACCGCAACGGCATGGGTGATTTCAATAAATTCTTGCCCGGTGCTTATACCCTCGGGCAAGTGCTTGAAAAAGTTGGCTACAACCAATCATTCCTCATGGGCTCAAACAAAGCCTTCGGCGGACGCGATAAACTACTGGAGCAACACGGCGATTACCATATCATTGACCTCACCTATGCCCGAAAGCATGGTTTAATCCCACAAAACTACGAGGTATGGTGGGGCTACGAAGATAAAAAGCTTTTTCAATTTGCCCGCGACGAGGCCACCCGTCTCAGTAAGTCCGACAAGCCATTCAACCTACAAATGCTGACCGTTGATACGCACTTCACTGATGGCTGGATGGATAAAGACGTTTGCAAGGAGCAATTTGAAGCAAAATATGACAATGTGCATGCCTGCGCCTCCAAACAAATCGCATCCTTCGTCGAGTGGGCCAAGCAACAGCCATTTTACGCCAACACTACCATCATCATTAGTGGTGATCACCTCGGCATGCAGACGCCCTATTACGAAGAGAAGATTGCCGGTGCTCCCTACCAACGAACTGTCTATAACGCCTTCATCAACCCCGCCGTTCGGCCAACTCGCACCACCAACCGCCAATTTGCTGCCTTTGACATGTATCCGTCGACCCTGGCGGCACTGGGCGTGACGGTGGACGGCGACCGCATGGGGCTGGGTACTAATTTGTTCTCAAATCGCCAGACACTGGTCGAACAATTTGGCGGCATCGACCAGCTCAATGCTGAACTCGCCAAACGCTCAACTTACTACGAGCGGCGGATCTTGAGTGGTTCATAAATAAACGTCTCGCCCATATAAAATCCGACGAGTCGCCCCGCCGGATTGAATAAGTATGTCAAGGGAATCACGTCTCGTAACCGTTCGGATTATTGCTCTGCCAATTCCAGGCGTCGCGGCAAGCGTCCTCAATTGTCAATTCTGCTCGCCAGCCCAGCTCTGCCTCTGCCAATCCCGGATCGGCATAGCACGCGGCAATGTCGCCCGGCCGGCGCGGCGTGATTTGATACGGAACGTCCCGGCCCGACGCTGTTTCAAACGCTTTTACTAATTCCAACACCGACGTACCGCGGCCAGTACCGATGTTATACACTTTATATTCATCCGGATCACCCAAATGTTCCAGCGCCGCCACATGCGCCCGCGCCAAATCAACCACGTGAATATAATCGCGCACGCCCGTGCCATCCGGCGTGTCATAATCATCGCCAAACACACTCAAATGGTCGCGCTTGCCGACCGCCACCTGCGATACGAACGGCAGCAAATTATTCGGAATACCCGACGGATCTTCGCCGATACGGCCGCTCGGATGAGCACCAACGGGATTGAAATAGCGCAGCGAGGTAAATTGCCAGCCCTGCTTGGTCGCCGCCACATCGCGTAATATCTGCTCGATCATCAGCTTGGTTTGACCGTACGGATTAGTCGCCGACAGCGGCATATCCTCGGTAATCGGCAGCCGCGCCGGGTCGCCATACACCGTTGCCGAGCTAGAAAAGACCAGCTTTTTCACGTCAAATTCCTGCATGACATCCAGCAGCGTCAAGGTGCTTTCCAAATTGTTCTGATAATACAGCAGCGCCTTTTCCACCGACTCGCCGACGGCTTTCAGGCCCGCAAAATGAATCGCTGCATCAATTGCCTCAGACCTAAACAACTCCGCCAGTCGCACTCGATCACGCAGATCGAACTCATAAAACGGCACCGACTGGCCGGTGATCTCCTCAACCCGCCGCAAACTCTCGGCAGATGAATTTGATAAATTATCAACCACCACCACGCCGTGACCCGAGGCCAACAGTTCAATGATAGTGTGGCTGCCGATATAGCCAGCACCGCCAGTAACGAGAATGTTCATGAAGTACCCCTTTCGCTGTGATTCATGGAATAGTACTATTATAGCAGATGTGTAATATTCCTATATCACCGAAGCTGTTTACAGCGCTGACCGCCAATCCATATATCGACAAATTGTATATGTTCGGCTCGCGGGCAACACTGGATGACGATGAATTTTCCGACATCGATATGACAGCCATCACCAGCTTTCCGACTGGCGCCGAGGACTACACGCGCAAAACCCTCGAAGGTCAGTTTGGTATTATTGCGACGTACACTATTTCTCAGAACAATCATGAAATCGCCCGATCGTTTTTCCTGAGCGGTATGAGCTTGTTTCATAAACTTGACATTGGTTTTTCCTTGCCTAATCAAACCAAATTATTCCCGAACTCAGCCTTGCTGTTCAACAATAACCACGCCAAACAACCAGATAAAAAGTCCGTCAAAACATGGACAGAATCGCCCCGGCAGCATGAATATCTAGATATTTTGATAGGTTCGCTGCGTTATGTCAAACATCGGCATCGCCAGGAGTATTGGTCGGCGTACAAGTGTTATCACGGATTTATCGAGCAATTAGCCCAAGCGCGAAGTGCAGGTCGCCCGGCTGAAAATATATATAAGGAACTAGACAAGCAGCATAACGATGAGATCGTAGGATTGTTCTTTTCCAGCGACATCCGTAGTAAAGAGCGAACATATTACGAGTTTATCAGAGAATTGGTTGATGAGGAGCAAATCTTGCCAGAGTTTAGCGACGGTATTTTAAGGGTTTGGGAGGAGTATCTGGGCGCATCACACTAATGCCATTAAGTAGCGCCGCCAGCTCACTACTCGGCCAAATATACCTAAAGTTTTGCGGCGGGCGAAATGCTGGCATAGATTGACGCAACCGCGCCAGAGAAATTGGCTGGTCGTAGCGCACCGGCGCCAGTATCTCTAACGCGCCACACTGTTTCCGCCCCGCATAATAGCGCGAAAACCACTGCACGGCTTGCTCATCTGCATCATACCCAGTAAGCCGCATCAACTCATCCAGTGGACAGCGCATGACACGTCCAACCCGAAATTCGCCAATAACCGCTCGGTCGCCCCCTGACGAGTAAACGACTACGGTTAGCTCATCGTCTTTGCTGTGGCGCGGCAAGGATTTACGAAACTCCCACTGCTTCTCACCACAAAAAATCTTCTTGGCATAGCGGGTTTGGATGGACATCAGAATGCGAATTTGGCTCATGTCTTCAGTATACGGTACACGTTTATCGGGTGGCAAATCCCGAATTAGCACTCTTGCACTGAGAGTGCTAATTTGCTATGATATTTATATCAATTATCCCCGCTCTGATTCTCGTCGTGGCGTAATAATTTAGGCAATGAACAGCCAAAGAAAAAGGAGGACCTATGCCACCAAATATACAAGAAGAATTACAGCAGCCACTGGAAAAATTCGGCACCGATATCACGGCGCTGGCTAGAGAAAATAAACTCGACCCAGTCATCGGACGCGACGAGGAAATTCGCCGCACCATGCAAATCCTCAGCCGGCGCACCAAGAACAACCCGGTGCTGATCGGTGAGCCGGGCGTCGGTAAAACCGCCATTGTCGAGGCCCTAGCGCAGCGCATCGTCAAAGGCGACGTACCGGCGTCGCTGAAAGACAAGCGACTGATTTCCTTGGAAATTTCCAGCTTGCTGGCGGGCGCTAGCTTTCGCGGCCAATTCGAAGAGCGCCTGAAAGCAATTTTGAAAGAAGTTGAAGAAGCCGCCGGTGAAATTATTTTGTTCGTTGATGAAATTCACACCATGGTCGGTGCGGGCAAAACCGAAGGCAGCATGGACGCCGGCAATATGCTCAAACCCGCCCTGGCGCGCGGTAAACTACACATGATCGGCGCAACAACCTTGGCAGAATATCGCCAGCATGTCGAAAAAGATGCAGCCCTAGAGCGGCGTTTTCAGCCAGTCTATGTCGGCGAGCCGAGTTTTGATGACACCGTGGCAATTTTGCGCGGCCTGAAAGAAAAATACGAAGTGCATCACGGCGTTAAAATCTCTGACGATGCCATCGTGGCGGCGGCGCGGCTGTCCACCCGCTATCTGCCCGATCGCTTTTTACCTGACAAGGCCGTTGACCTCCTGGATGAAGCGACCAGCGCTCTGAAGATGCAGCTTGAGAGTGTACCGATTGCCCTGGACCGGCTGAATAACCGCCGCTTGCAGCTGGAGATTGAAGAAGCCGCGCTGAAAAAAGACAAATCCGACCACGCCAAAGCCCGCAAAGAGGAGATTAATCAGCAAATCGCCGACCTTCGGACTCAGGCCGAGGTGATTGACAATAAATGGCAGCACGAAAAAGACATTCTCCAGACCGTCAATACCGCTACTGAAAAAATGGACAGCCTGCGCTCGCAACTAGAAATCGCCGAGCGCGACGCGGATCTGGCCACCGCCAGCCGCATCAAATACGGCGACCTGCCGGAACTGGAGAAAAAGCTGGCTGCCGCCCGCCAAGAACTGGCTGCCATTCCGCCGGCCGACCGGCTACTGCGTGAGGAAGTTACCCCTGACGACATCGCCAGCGTGGTAGCGCGCTGGACGGGCATCCCGGTGGAGCGACTGATGGAGACTGAATCGAGTAAATTAACTAAATTAGAGGAGTATATCAGCACCCAAGTGATTGGTCAAGACAAGGCTATCGCCGCGGTGGCCAGCGCTATTCGCCGCTCGCGTGCTGGCCTCAGTGATACCAATCGACCAATCGGTTCCTTCCTCTTTCTGGGACCCACCGGTGTAGGTAAAACAGAGGTGGCTCGCAGCCTGTGCCGCGAATTATTTGACGACGAGCACGCCATGATCCGCATCGATATGAGTGAATATATGGAGCGCCACGCCGTGGCCCGGCTGATTGGTTCGCCGCCAGGCTACGTTGGTTATGACCAAGGCGGGCAACTCACCGAAGCGGTGCGCCGCCGCCCCTACAGCGTGGTGCTGTTTGACGAAATCGAGAAAGCTCACCCCGACGTCTTCAATGTACTTTTGCAAGTTCTCGACGACGGCCGCCTGACCGATGGCCAGGGTCGAACAGTCGATTTTTCTAACACGGTCATCATCATGACCAGCAATGTCGGCTCGCAGGCAATCATGGATTTTTCTGGCGACGATTTGTCGGCACTGGATAATCAAATGCTTGAGGTGCTTAGGCAGCACTTCCGTCCGGAATTCCTCAACCGCATCGACGACATCGTTATCTTCGACTGCATTCGACCAGAGGCTATGCGAGCAATTGTCGATGTCCAGCTGAAACGCGTTGCTCGCCAAGTCAAAGACAGCCGCGACATTACGCTGGAGTTTGACGAGAGCGTTCGCGACATGCTGGCACGCGACGGTTACGACCCGGCCTTTGGCGCTCGGCCGCTCAAGCGCTTGGTGCAAAAACGGGTGCTTGATCCGTTGGCACTGGAGCTGATCGACGGGCGAATTCATGACGGTGAGAAAGTAAAAGTGAATATAATTAACGACCGCGTGAAGTTCCAAAAACAATAATTAATTTTCACCTATTTCCCTGATTAACACCTTCCATCGTCGTACGGCCGCATTTGATTGCAAACGTCCGAAGCCCCGTCTTGATTGAATCAATGCAGAGCAAGAAAAAGCGCCCCAGCCGCCAACTGAAACGCTTTTCATTAAATTACTCTCCGCGAGGAAAATTACTCGGTTTGGTTAGCTTCCGCCCGCGTCAGCTTATCAACCATCGGCAAGATTAAATAGATACCGATGATGGCCGCCGCCAGACCAATACCAACGATGGCGAAGTAAGTTGGCGTCAGCACTGGCTTCAGCGTCGTCGAGAATGTACTAGTAAACACCGCTCCCGTCCACACGCCAAAACCGCACGACAGAATCGAGGTGGTCAGCAGCGGCGCCACTGATTCAACCATCACCAAACGCTTCAGCTGGGCGAGGCGCATACCACCCAGCCGCAAGGTGTATAGCGAGCGGCGGCGCTCCATCAGCCCACCAATCGTCGAAACGATCAAGCTCGCCACCGCCACGAACAGCGTCACGCCGATACCAACGTAAGCCAAGTCGGCAAATTCGCGAATCGTCGGATTGATGTGCGGCTTTTTAGAGTCAGTACCACTCACTGCATAGGTTAAATCGTACTGATTGGCTTTCGCCGTCACCAAGGTTCGTAGCTTCTCGATATCATTATCTGACTTCAATGTCACCAAATATTCCTTGGCACCGTTCGTATCAACCTTATCGCCAATCAACGATACGTTTTTGACCACTGGCGCGTCAAAATTCAGCAGCGCAAATTGGTCGGGCCGGGCGTTATTCGGACAAGTATGCTCGGTATATTTCGCCAAATCCTGGCAGCGAATCGCGTCACCATCCTCGCGCGGATAGATCGTCGCCACCGACGTGATGTAAGATTTTTGCTGCAGCTGCTCCGCCATGTCGCCTGGCAGCGACCGGCCGATAACAACTGCCGTGCCGCGCTTTAATTGCGAAAAGCCGTTATCCTTAACCGCTTGAGCGTTTAAGCCTTCAATACCGCTAGTTGCCGTCAAGTAAAAGCTGCCCGCAAACAGCGCCAATACCACGCCGCTGACGCTGCGGAAAATTGTCCGCGAATGCACCGCCGTACGCTTGCCAGCAATCAACATCGAGGCGTTATTAGCCCAGCGCGCTGCCAACAGCGACAGCTTATTAGTCAGCCAGCCGCCAGCCAGAATCAACCCGAACATCACCAGCAGCAGCGCCGCCATCAATAGTACCGACGGCAGAGCTGATTCTTTATTAGCCGCCAGCCAATCCCGCCCTGGCTTCGACGACAGCCAAGCAAAGAACGCGATACCAAGTGCTGGCACCAGCGCCCGCCAAGCGCGCAATTTTTTCACCTTTTCAACCGAACGCGACACACCCAGCGGCGAAATCTGCGCCCGGCGCATCCGCCGCCAGTTGACAAACATCGTCAACCCCAGCGTCAGACCGATAATCAATGCGTATTGCATGCCAGTTAGCGCTAAATCGCTAGGATTAAATCGCATGCCGTCCATCTTGAAATCCTGTAGCGGCGCTTGTAGCAGCCAAAACGCGCCCAGCCCGATGATCACGCCAACCACCGACGCCAGTAGCGACTCCAGCATCAATATCAGCCCCACCTGCCGCTTAGTCGCGCCGATCAGCCGCAAAGCAGCATAGCGTTTCTCGCGTTGCGCAGCGCCCAGCTGCGTTGCTACTGACACGAAAATGACAATCGGAAACAACAGAATTGTCCCGCCGACACTAAATACGATGACGGCAACCGGACCTATTTTAGCGTCCGATTTTAATCCGTTAGCATCCGTCCGATAAACATCAGCAAAGTATGATGGCTGTCCCTGAGATTTGGTAAAAGCATCGCTCTCGGCCACTTCCTCGGCGCTAGCACCGCGCACTATCATCAGCGCATCCGGACTGGCGGTATATTCGCTAGGAATTACGCCGAGGTATTTGGTATTTTTACCAAAACGCGCCAAGATATTATCCTCTGGGTGTTTAGCAACTGCATCAGCCAACGCTTTTGATAAGTAATATTCGCCAGGACGCGGCGTTTTCAGTTTGGCAAACTGCGGTGATTTAGCCGTACCATACATTGAATAAGACTGGATGTACTGACCGCGCCACTTCGACGCATCACCGCGCCGGGTACCGCCAACTTTCAGCGGCTCGACACCAGCAATCGGTTTTTGTTCGGCTACACCGCGGGCTGCCTGATACGCCGCCGTATTAATTGCTAGTCCACTAGCACGCCCCATTAGACCGTTGACACCAGCCGTAAAGTAGCACACCATCACGATCCCCAGCGCCACCGCCACCGTAGTCAAGCCCAGACGCGCGAATGACTGGCGACCAGACTTTTTTAATAACATCCAGCTAACACTCATTTGACAGCCCCCGCATTGGTTTTACCGGGCTTGCTTAATGTATTTACCGCTATATCAACACCAGAAATCTGCCCGTCGCGGACAATAATTTCCCGATCAGCATAGGCAGCAATCGTCGGCTCGTGCGTCACCATGATGACTGTTGTGCCGTGCTCTTTGGCAGTTTTAATGAATAGCTCCATAACTCTCTCTGAATTCAGACTGTCCAGCGAACCAGTCGGCTCATCAGCGAACAGCACTTTTGGCTCAACCACCATGGCCCGGGCGATCGCCACGCGCTGCATTTGTCCGCCCGACAACTCGCCAAGCATACTGTCAGCTTTATTACCCAGCTCAACCTTATTCAGCCATGTTTTCGCCTGCTGATAGGCTTCTTTACGCTTAACACCGTTAAGCAGTAGCGGCAGCGCCACATTATCCAGCGCTGTCAGCTCTGGCACTAACTGTCCAAACTGAAAGACGAAGCCAAAGCTAGTGCGCCGTAGAATACTGCGCTGATCATCGCTCAGTTTGTCGATCCGCCGTCCGTCGAAATCAATCTCGCCACTATCAACCTTGGTAATCGCCGCCAAGCTATGCAGCAGCGTCGACTTGCCAGAACCTGACGGACCCATAATTGCCAGCACTTCGCCCGCCTCGACATCCAGGCTGACGCCGCGCAGCGCGTGCGTTTGCCCAAACGACTTCTTAATATTTTTAGCGCTAATTATTGGTTTGCTCATGCAAAATTTCCTCCTTTAGCCGCGTTAAACGCGAAATAGTTAATTCAATCCAGCG
>JABCOH020000023.1 GCA_013333695.2 Candidatus Saccharimonadota bacterium
AAAAGAGTCCCTCTTGGTGGATCTCCTCCCTGAAGGCACAAAAGAACTCACTCTCGACGCACTTTTAGTGATTGATGGTGATAAAACAAAAGTTGGCACGCCGACCGTAAAAGGAGCGGTAGTGAAGGCAAAGGTCGCTGAAGCAGAAGTCAAGGGCGATAAAATCCGCGTCATCCGCTACAAGAGCAAGAAACGCGTTCACAAAGAAACTGGTCATCGCCAGAAGTACACCAAGATTCAGATTACCTCGATTAAATAACCGATAAATCATCATACCGCCCCGTGATGAGGGCGGTATTTTTATGGCCGAAACTATGGTACAATGAGGTAAGCAGAAGGGGTATCGATGACGAAGATTATTGCGGTGACAAATCAAAAGGGTGGCGTCGGCAAGACGACGACTTCAATTAATGTGGCGTATTTTTTGGCAAAAGCCGGCAAGCGGACGCTGATCGTTGACTTTGATCCGCAGGGAAATGCTACCAGCGGTCTTGGTATTGATAAGCAAGAGTTGGGCATAACGATGACCGAGGTGGTGACTGGCCAGACGGCCTTGAATAATATAATTATTCAAACTGACATCAAGAATCTATCGATCGCACCGGCCACGCCGCACCTAGCAAATACCGAGGTTGAACTGGCCCAAGCTGAGGGGCGGTTTGTGCGGCTGCGCCAGGCGCTGGCGAGCCTCGCTGGGTATGATTATGTGATCATTGATAGTCCGCCGAGTCTGAGTCTGCTGACCGTGAATGGGCTGATCGCAGCACAGTATGTCTTGCTGCCAGTGCAGGCAGAGTTTTATGCGCTCGAGGGGCTGGGGCAGCTGATGGAGACGATGAAGTTGGTCCGCAAGGGGCTCAATCCGCATCTACGCTTGCTCGGCGTGGTGACCACCATGGTTGATTCGCGAACGACTCTGTCGAGTCAGGTGTATGATGAGATCAAAAAGCATTTTGCTGATACGCTTTTCAAGACGACGATTCCGCGTAACATTCGCCTCGCTGAGGCGCCAAGTCATGGCGTACCAGTTGGCGTGTATGATCGTTTTTCAAAGGGTTCGCGAGCCTACCACGCGCTGACCAAAGAAATTATCGAGAGGATTGAAGGATGAAAAAGGGACTTGGGCGGGGATTTGATTCGCTGATACCGACAAATTTGTTTGACGAGGCCTTTGACCCGACGGCTGGTCAAGATGCGACAATGTCGCAATTACGCCAGCTGCCTACCGCAGACATTATCCCGGATCCAGACCAGCCGCGGCGGTTCTTTGATGAGGAGGCGCTGCGTGAACTAGCCGATTCGATTCGTCGTCACGGCGTGGTGCAGCCGATCGTCGTGACGCCACGTGGGGCACAATTTATGATCGTGGCTGGCGAGCGGCGCTGGCGAGCGGCGCAGCTGGCTGGATTAGTAGAAATACCGAGCATCATTCGCAGTTTAAGCGATCAGCATCGATTAGAGGTGTCGCTGATTGAGAACTTGCAGCGACGTGACCTCAACCCGCTGGAGACGGCGACGGCCTACATGAAACTACGCGACCAGTTCAACATGACACTGGAGCAAATCGGCCAGCACGTCGGTGGTAAATCGGTCAGCGCCATTAGCAATACGCTGCGCCTTTTGAAATTACCGAGCGTGGTGCGGACGGCGCTGTTTGAAAATAAGATTTCTGAAGGGCAGGCGCGAACGTTAGTAGGGCTACCAGATGACGTGGCGGAGGATTTGCTGCAGCAGACGATTGATCAGGGCTGGAGCGTACGCAAGCTCGAGCAGATGATCGCCGCCTGGAAGCGGTCGCAGCAGCCGTCGGGCCACGCGTTAACTCCAAAGCCAGCCCGCTCGCCGCACGCCTCGTCGGTAGTGCGCCTGTCGAAAAAACTTCGTGCTGACATTACGGTTCGCACCAGTAAGCGCGGTGCTGGTCAGATTATCATTCCGTTCAAAGACCAAGCGGATTTTGAGCGGATCCGTGACTTGATTGGCTGATGATTAAAATCCTCTGATCTGTGTGAAGGGGAAAATGCGGGCGATGACCGGCCCAACAATGTCGTATAGCGGAATGTTGCCCATGCAGTTACGCGAATCACACGAAAAATTACCCTCACGATTATCACCCATCACGAAAACCGTCCCCTCGGATACCTTGGTGTCAACATCGCCAGAGGTCGGTGACTTTGGTTCGTTTTTGTTGATAGTTGTATCGGGGTTAAAACCGTTCGGATGTTCACTGTTATAAACGGTGACGACGCCGTTTTTGACGGTGACGCGCTCACCCGCGAAAGCGATTACCCGTTTGACGATATATTCATCGTGACCCAAGGTTGGATTGTAATTAGGATTTTTAAAGACAATAATTTGACCGCGCTGGGGGATGTATTGTTTATTTTGAAGCTGTTTGATCGTGACTGATAGTCGGTCGACGATCAGGCGGTCGTTGGTGTGCATGGTGTTTTCCATACTCGGCCCCTGCACGCCAAAGCTACGAAAAACAAAGGTATTGATCAAAATCGTTCCGATGATCACTCCGACCACAAAAATAATCAGTCCCAGACTGTCCCTCAGGCGCGGGTGTCGATCGAGAAAATGAGCATCCATCCGCCTTATTATACATGGTTTGGTGGCGAAAACCAAAAGCTTGATCGATAGAGAAGTGTGCTATAATAAGGAGCAGTGAAAATTTCAAATAGGAATTCGGTCGATGGATTTGTACCGCGGAGGGTTCAGCGGTCTCGTTTGGGTGGTGTATCGCCAGAGCAGGCAGCCGCTCATCCTCGTCAGGCGGAGCAGCCTACCCCACAGATACTTGGGCAGCAGCCGGTCCAATTACCGCGCCAGTCACTGTCGCAAGCTGATCGGGTGCGTCTCGCGACTTCGTCAACTGCTGATATTGACGAAGATATTAGCAATTCGCTCAAAGATCTTGACATCCAAAAGCCCGAAACACCTCGCGGAAAGCGCAAGAAATCGCATAAAAAACGTCGCAAGCTAAAGATTATTATCCTGGTGATCGTGGCGCTGATAATTCTGGTGGGCGGATTTTTGCTGTACAAGGCGTGGGTCAATGCGGGGCGAGTGTTTGGTAGCGGTAATCTGATTGACTTGTTTCAGAATCAACCGCTGAAGATGGACGCACACGGGCGGAGCAATATGCTGATCCTCGGTACGACGGATGATGATCCAGACCATCCGGGCGCAACATTGACCGACTCGATGATGGTGCTCAGTATTGATCAGAAGAAACACGACGCCTATATGTTCAGTATTCCGCGCGACCTATACGTACAGTTTGGGCGAGTTTGTAACTCTGGTAGCGCCGGCAAGATTAACGAATATTTTGACTGCGTTGCCAAGGGTAATGACGAGCAGGCTGAAAAGAAGCGGATGGAAGCGAGCCGCGAGTTTGTTGGCAAGATTTTCGGCATGGATCTCCAGTACGTGGCGCATGTGAATGCTCAAGTGATCAAGGATGCGGTTAATGCAGTTGGTGGCGTGACGGTTAATGTCCAGAGCGATGATCCGCGCGGTGTATTTGACCCAAGTGTTGACTGGATGTGCCGGGAAAAGGGCTTGTCGGCAGAGCAGCGGAAACGACGCTGTCCGACGGGGCATTACATTCATTTCAAGAATGGGCCAAATGAGATGGATGGTGACAAGGCGCTGTATTTCTCGCGAGCGCGTGGTGCGCTGGGCGGTTCGTATGGGCTGGATAAGTCGAACTTTGACCGCGAGAAAAACCAACAGTTGGTATTGATGGCGCTCAAGAATAAAGCAGCCTCGACAGGCACGCTAACTGATCTTGGCAAGGTGACGGCGCTGATGGACGCCATGGGTAAGAACTTACGCACTAACGTTGACGCCAAGGAAGTTCGTACGGTGATGGATGTTGCCTCCAAGATTAAAGATTCTGACATTCACCGTCTCAGCTTTATTGAAAAAAATAATGTCTTGCTCGGTACGAGTAGTGTTGGTGGCGCCAGTGTGGTTGTGCCAACGGCTGGTCAGTTTGATTATTCGCAAATTCGATCGTTTATCAAGGTGGAAATATACGGTGATGCACTCGCCAAGGAAAAGGCGCGCGTCCTGGTGCTCAATGGCAGTGGCGTGGTCGGAGCTGCCAAATCCGAAGCTGATCGCCTAAAGGCGGCATCGCTTAACGTGGTGAGTGTCGGCAATTCACCACAGAAAATTACCGAAAAGTATAAGGTTTATCAGCTGGAGTCGGGCAAGTCCAAGCAGGCTTCTGCCAGCAAGATTAAAGAACTGTATGGTGTAACATTGACCGAAGGCAAACCGCCATTTAACCTGCCAGCCGAAGCTGACTTCGTGGTGATAATCGGGCCGTAATTTGGTATAATAGGGTGGCAATGGAGTTTCTGAAAAAAACAGCCAGGCGACGGTCGCTTCTCAGTAATATCGCTTATTATGCGCTCAATCTAGGGATGGTGGCAGTCTTGTTCTGGATGTCGCAGGAGATTCATTATCCGTTGGCGGCGATTGTGCTGGTGCTACTAAGTAAGTGGCGGACATTGTCGGTGCGCCCTAAGTTCTGGCTAACGAATATTCAAGGAAGCCTGGTTGATGTGGTGGTTGGTCTCGGTGTGGTGGCGCTAATGTACGCGCCGCAGGCGACGTTGGAGCTACGAATCGCACTGGCGATATTTTATGCAGCGTGGCTTGTCGCCATCAAGCCGCTGTCAAAGCGCTGGCAGATGACATTGCAGGCGGGCCTCGCGGTGTTTATCGGTACAGCAGCGCTGTTTGCAGTGTCACATGAATGGCCGGCCGCGGTGGTCGTGTTGAGTGCGCTAATTATTGGGTATGGTACGGCTCGGCATTTTCTATCGACGTTTCGTGAGGAGCAGATTACTGTACTCAGTCTAGCCTGGGGGCTGGTGTTTGCGGAGATTGGCTGGCTGGCGCATTACTGGACGTTTGGCTATGCGCTGCTTGGGGTAAACGCGCTGCAACTACCACAGGCGACGATTATCTTGATGCTGCTGTCATTCGTGGCTGAGCGTGTTTATACCTCTTGGCATAAGCATAAAACGATCGTTGTTGCTGAAGTTGCTGGCCCAGCTATCTTGGCGTCGGCACTCATCCTGACTATCTTATTATTCTTTAACTCGGTGACACTATAAATTATAAAATTGGAGTAAACCTATGGAGCAAGAAGCGAATCTAACCAACCAGCCAAAACCGAACCGCCGCAAGAAGATTGCGCTGATAAGTATATGTATCATTGCGGGCATATGGCTGGCGTTTGGTTCAGCGGCATTTGGGTCGTGGTTAACGCTTCAGTTGACGAAGCAATCTCCGCAGCCAGTGGCTGATGGCAACCGGGTTATATCGCGAGACGAAGCCGATGTTAGCGAGGTGGTACAGCGTGTTTCTAAAAGCGTAGTCTCAATTGTTACAACCAAAAACGGTCGATCCTTTTCGTATAGTGACGTGCGGCAGGGTGCTGGTACGGGCATTATCATTAGTAAGGACGGCTATATTTTGACAAATAAACATGTTGTCAAGGACGCTGATCGTGTTGAAATTGTGAGCAGTGACGGCACGCAATATACCGATGTCAAGTTTGTTGGAGCCGACCCACTCAACGACGTGGCATTTCTCAAGATTAACGGCGTTAATGATCTGCCAGCGGCCACCCTGGGTGACTCAGGTACCGTTCGTGTCGGTCAGAAAGTGATTGCAATCGGTAACTCGCTGGGCCGTTACCAGAATACCGTGACAACAGGCATTATCTCGGGAAAGGGTCGGCCAGTTCAGGCCGCCGCTAGCAAGTATAGCGATGCAGCTGAGAGTCTGACCGATCTACTTCAGACCGATGCGGCGATCAATCCGGGCAACTCCGGCGGGCCACTCCTCAATATGTCGGGCCAAGTTATCGGTATTAACACGGCAATCGTCTCGGATGCGCAGAGTGTGGGCTTTGCGATTCCGATTGCCGCTACCAAGGGGCTGGTACGCAGTGTGCTGAGTTCTGGAAAAATTCAGAAATCATATATCGGCGTGCAATATATCGTGATTACTCCTGAAGTTCGTGCTGAGTATAAATTACCAGTCAAAAGTGGTGCGTATGTCGGCGGCTCGCGTAATAAATCAGCGGTTATCGCTGATGGGCCGGCAGACAAGGCGGGTATCAAGAACGGCGATATCATTACTAAAGTAAATGATAAATTGATTGGTGAGCAGGGCGGCCTCGGTAGTCTTATTTCTGAGTTCTTGCCGGGCGAGACAGTAGAGCTGACTATCCTGCGCGACGGCAAGGAACAGAAGGTCAAGCTAACGCTTGGTGCCTACAAGGCGTAGGACGATGATAAAGCCGCGCGTCTCTACCTCGTGAAGGCCGTGCTGCCTTGCTTGATGGAGAATTGTCTGGTGCTGTCGCGGGTCGGCTTCCAGAAAAAGCAAACCATCTGCCGTCAAGTGGCGCGGCGCTTGCTCAATGAGTGTCTCGATCAACCTCAGCCCATTGTCCGCTGCAAATAACGCTTCAGCGGGTTCGTGACGCAGTTCTGGCGAAACATCCCAGTCTCGGTCGACATACGGCAGATTAGCCAAGATATAATCCACCGGCTCAATCTGCCCGGAAAGGAGCGATTGTTGCTGCAGCGTCACCCGCGCCTGCAAATTGCTTGCGTTTTTCTCGGCAACTTTTATGGCTCGTGGACTAATGTCAGATAGAATAACCCGCAGGGACGGTCGCTCTAACGCCGCTGTAATGCCGAGGCAGCCCGAGCCAGTGCCAATATCAATTAACGTCTTTGGTGCGACCTCACCGGCTGTCAGCGCTAAAAACAGGGTAATCATCTCCTCCGACTCCGGCCGTGGCACCAGGACAGCTGGCGAAACAATAAATTTCCGTCCGTAAAATTCCTTACAGCCCAAAATATACGCCAGCGGTACTCGATCAAGCCGCAGGCTCAGCCTAGCCTCGGCGATATCAACCCGTCGCGGATCAATCTCCTCATCCAGGTGTGCGTGAAGGTACGTCCGGTTCTTCCGCAGGGTGTTAGCCAGTATCAGCTCGGCGTCCAACCGCGCCGACGCAATACAGATAGCCTTTAACTGTCTGGCGGCATTCTTTAGCCAGGTTGCTATTGTTGACTTTTCTTGCATTATATGCTAAATTGTACACCATTGAAGAGGAATTTCATAGCTAGCGTGGTTATTAGAGAGTACGGAAAGGATTGAGATATATGAGTAAGCGTGTGAACAAATTGGGAGTAGATTTTCCTTCTTGTGAAGGCTTGGTGAGTATTGACCACGATTTTCCAACGATCCAGTTTGATCACAAGTTGGTTGCCGGGCTACTACCTGGTGAAGTTGTTGACGTTTCTGAAGAAAGCCTAAAAAAATATCTTAGGTATGCTGAAATACCGGAAGATCACTGGGGCGATTTATCGCTGACTGTCACTGGTGCGAAAAATTCCTTATACTTGAAGAGCAAGGAGCTAGGACATGTGGAAAACGATGATGGTGGTAAGAAATTCAATATGGTCGTAGGGATCGACTATTGCTGCAATTCTGATACTACGTTACAGAATGAATTGTGTTACGTTAAGGATAGAATAGACGGAAGACTTGACCTACACAAGAAAAATTCATTGTACGGGCTGGGGGGTTTAGTTTCCAGAGAAAGATTCTGTAAGCAGGCTATTATAGCTCATGCTTTGGGTGCTCTTGCGTATGCATATGGTATGCACTTTAATATTGAAGAAGTAAAAGAAGGTGTAATTTATGCTTTGGCTGCAGCTGATACTTTGGCCGCAGCGTCCTTAGGGGCTTATCTAAAGGGGTATCGCCATGATCCAGGAGAAGAGTGTGTCCGTGGGGTGGCAGAAGAGGGTGGGTGGTCGCATCATGTATTTAATAGGCGTATAGATGCTGCATCTACGAGTGAGTCGTCAGTATCATTATTTTTATCTCACCCCTGGACCTCGGTGCAAATAGCGAAAGATAATAATAGAGTGGATGCGATGAAGCAAGCAGCTGGTCAGCTGGGGCTGTCATGCTATGAAACGACAGATCCAGCTGAGATTAAACTACTTATTAATAAAGAAGTTAAGAGAGAGTATTTTCAATATCGACATTTGCAAAAAATCGGGTTAATTCGCGGAGAAGGGTTAAAGAGGTTGACAACTAGAAGAATCACCAATACCCTAATGGACGATGTGGACGTAGCTCTTCAAGGTGGTGGTGCAGTTGTTGCCGTGGTACCCGACTCCATACGCAGTGTTGGGCTGGGAGAGTTTCATAAACGATATGATGACATCAGGTGCAGTTTTGCAGAATAGGGTTTCTTATTAAACTTCCGCGTTCTTCGCCTTCAACTCCCGCTCGTACCGCTGCAGTTGCTCAATCAAATCGTCAATATCCCCGTTCATTGCCGCGGGGATATTGCTGCGGCTGTAGTGGATGCGGTGGTCGGTGATGCGGTCTTGCGGGAAGTTGTAGGTGCGGATTTTTTCGGAGCGGTCGCCAGTGCCGACTAGCGAACGCCGTTCAGCGCTTAACTTGGCATTTTCCTCGTCAATTTTCATCTGCAGCAAGCGCGAACGCAGCACACTCATGGCTTTTTCGCGGTTCTTGATCTGCGATTTTTCGTCTTGGTTAGTGACGATGATGCCAGTCGGCAGGTGAGTGATCCGCACCGCCGAGTCGGTAGTGTTAACGCTTTGGCCGCCGTGGCCGCTGGAGCGGTAAATATCGACGCGCAGGTCGTTCGGGTTGATTTCGATGTCAGTCTCCTCAGCTTCTGGCAGCACCGCTACGGTGACGGTAGAGGTGTGGACGCGGCCTTGGCTTTCGGTGACCGGTACGCGCTGGACACGGTGTACGCCGCCTTCAAATTTCAATTTAGCGTATGGCGCGTCGCCCTTGACCATGAAAATAACTTCTTTATATCCGCCTGTGTCGTTAGCGGATTCGCTGATAAGCTCGGTTTTATAGCCATTAGTCTCGCACCAGCGTAGATACATGCGGTACAGCTCCGCCGCAAATAACGAGGCTTCGTCGCCGCCAGCACCGGCGCGGATTTCTATGATGATGTTTTTCTCGTCGTTCGGATCTTTAGGTGTCAGTAAGACGAATAATTCTTCTTCCAGCTCTGACAGGCGCGCTTCAGTCTCAGTGATTTCAGCTTTCGCTAATTCTGCCAATTCGCCGCCATCATTCGCTAATTCTTTGGCGTCACGTAGATTTTGCTCCAACGCCGCTCGCTCTTCGCCCTTGGCAATAAGTGTCTCCAGCTCTGAAAACCTCTTATTTTTTACGGTAAAATCCGGCGAACCATACGCGTCGGGATGTGCTAAAAAATCACCCAGCGTTGCCCGCTCCGCCTTCAACGCCTCGAGGTCGAGAGAGATTTTTGTCATATGGATTATTATAGCATATTGGTGGGGTGACAGCGGGTTCTTTGGCCCGACCTAAAACCACCCCGGTTATTGGGGCGGTTTTGAACTATATTGTGTCGTAGCTTGAGTTATTTCTTAGCTTTCTTACTCTTCGCCTTAGGCGTAGCCGCTTTCTTCTTCGTGTCGTCTGTTGCGTCATCATCTGCTACCTTGGCGGCTTTTTTGGCAGCAGCCTTCTTGGCTTTGTTTGCTAGGGCTGTCTTGCGAGCCTCGGCGGCTGCTTGGCGCGCCTTGAACCGGTCAACACGACCTTCGGTGTCGATGATCTTTTCTTCGCCGGTGAAGAATGGGTGCGAGGCGCTGGAGATGTGCACCTTGACGAGTGGATAAGTCTTGCCATCTTCCCAAACGATGGTATCCGTGGTTTGCGCTGTTGACTGAGTCAAGAACGCGAAGCCCGCTTGATCGTCGCTAAATACGACCGGGCGATAGTTCTGTGGGTGAATACTGCTTTTCATAACCTTGGTATTTTAGCAAAAAATGAGGAGCAATGCAAACTTAAAACAAGTGACGGGGCGCTAGTGTCTACGAGAGGGCCAGATAGACATAAATGCAACAAGGACTCGTTACGACGTAGTTGCGTCTGATGTTTACTAGTGGTATAATTAGCGGGCAACTAAACATAACGACACAGCCCGTTGCAGCTCCAAGAGCGGCGGGCGAGGAAAAGGAGTAACCTAATGTCTGTAACAGTAGACATGAAAGCTTTGTTTGAAGCTGGTGTTCATTTTGGACACAAAACCAGCCGTTGGCACCCGAAGATGGCGCCGTATATTCATTCAAAACGCCAGGATAGCCATATCATTGATTTGGCAAAGACGGCTGAGGCGCTGGAGAAGGCGCTGCCGGAGCTGACGAAAATCGCCGCTAGCGGTAAAAAGATATTGTTTGTCGGTACGAAAAAGCAAGCCAAGGACGTGGTGCGCCAAGCAGCCGAGAGTGTCAATCAGCCGTATGTAGTTGAACGCTGGATTGGCGGTATGCTAACCAACGGCGCAACGATTGCCCAGCAAATTAAAAAGCTGAAAAACCTCGAGAAGCGCATGGCGTCGGGCGACCTGGAAAAGCGCTACAACAAGCTGGAAGTGCAGCGTTTTCAGGAGGAAATTGACAACCTGAATTTCAAGTACGGCGGTATTAAGAATTTGATGGGCAAGCCGGGCGCCGTGGTCGTGGTTGACGCGCTGACTGATGCGAACGCAGTGTGCGAGGCAGAGGCTCTGGGCGTGCCGGTGTTTGCCGTGGTTGATACTAATGTCAATCCAACGGGCATCAATTATGTTATCCCAGGCAACGACGATGCGATCAAGAGCATCCAGCAGCTACTTGACTACTTCACGGCAGCTGTAGCTGAGGGTGCGGGTAGCGTGAAAGCTGAAGAAAAACCAGTGAAAAAAGAGGAGAAATAGGATGGGAGTTTCAGTTGACGACATTAAAAAGCTGCGCGAACTAACTGGCGTGGGCTTGACTGATGCAAAGAAGGCGCTGGTCGAGACTGATGGCGATTTTGACAAGGCGCTGGAGGCGATGCGTAAAAAAGGCTTGACCAAGGCTGAGAAAAAAGGCGACCGCGAGGCGCGCGAAGGCTTGATCGAGGGCTATGTGCACTCGGGCCGAATTGGCGTGGTGGTTGAAGTGAACTGTGAGACCGACTTCGTGGCGCGGCTGGATGATTTCAAGACATTGGCGCACGAAATTGCTATGCAAATTGCAGCCATGAGCCCGAAGTATGTTTCTGAGGCGGACATTCCGGCTGAGGAAATGGAGCGAGTGAAGGCTGAGTTGATGGCCAGCGAAGCATTGGCAAGCAAGCCTGAAGAAATGCGTGAAAAAATCGTTGAAGGTCAATTGAAGAAGCATTTTGTCGAGCAGGTGTTGATGAGCCAGGCATACATTTTGGACGATTCTAAGACGGTTGAGCAGCACGTCAAGGAAGCGATCGCTAAACTTGGCGAGAATATCGTGGTGCGCCAGTTTAGGCGAATCGAGCTGGGTGTGAGTGAATAATATCGTCACGCTTGACTTAGCATGATAAATCCCGCCATTTTGGCGGGATTTTAGCGCGTGGAGATTATCAGGCAATCATCCCTCTGGTGGCGGGCGTCAGTGGTGGTGACGATGAATTGGTGGTTCTGGATGGTCTCTTGGAGGAGCTTTTCGCGGGTGACGTCCAGCTCGGAAAAGACATCATCCAGGAGGATGAGCGGCCGCGATTGGCTAGCTTTTGTTTGCAGTTCCAGCTCGAGCAGCTTGAAAGCCAGCATAATGGTGCGCATCTCACCGCGCGAGGCGATCTTAATGGCTGGTTGATTATGGAGGAAAATCGTAAAATCTTCGCGGTGCGGGCCGGCCGAGGTATGGCCTGTAGCGATCTCATAGTCGCGGGCGCGCTGCAGACGGTCGAGAAGCGCTTGTTCGTATTGATCAAGTGATGCACTGGCTTGATAGGCGGCCGTAAAAGCTGTCTGGTGTCCCGCTAGCGCTGCATATAAACTACTCAGCGCCGCCTCGTGCTTAGCCAAGAATTCAGCACGAGCCTGGGCGATGTGGGTCGCTAGCTGAACGAACTTAATATCCCAGGCAAAGAGATGATCACGCCAGTTTTGGGTCGTCTCGTGGGGGTGTTTGAGTAGTTCATTGCGCTGCAGCAGGGTTCGGTGAAAGGCACGGAGAGCGGCTTCGTATTGAGTATCCAGCCGCGACAACATACCATCCAAAAAATCCCGCCGCCGCGATGGCGAGGAAGAGATGAGTCGTAGCTCGCTCGGCTCAAACAGAACGACCGGCAGGCGATGTTTGCGGGGAAGGAGTTTGCTGCGGCTATCGTTAATCGTAAATTCTTTGTTTATCGTGCCGTCGGCTGTGCGGAGCAGCTGGAGGCGTCGAGAGGCATTATTGGTTTCGAGGTGGATGATGGTTTGCGTTTGGTCGTGCTGTATGCAATCAGCAAGGCTGCCACGAAAGCTGCTACCGCGGAGGGCGACATATATCGCTTCAAGCAAGTTTGTCTTACCCGTACCATTTGGTCCAACGATGACGGTGCCGCCCGGTGCGAGCGTCGTCTCATAGAGGCCGTAGGAGCGAAAATGATATAGTTTAATTTCTGTTATCACTGATGATAATTATATCACGCGGCTTCTTCTGGCGAGGTTAGTTCCGCATAAGGATCGGCGACCCGTCGGAGATTTTTTTGGTCCTCTGGATCAATGAGTTCTGGGTGAGAGAGAATGCTATGTTTGATGTGGGTTTCATGCAGCGAAAGTGGACGTCGCATGTTTCTATATTCGGGCGGTAGGTCTTGCTCGTTACCACTAGTAATATCGTTTTCGATGACACATTCCCACGTGTCGGGTGCGCTCTCGATGAGCTTGACATGGTGAGTGCCAGTGACGCCCAAGTAATCAATAGGCATTGGCGGAAATTCAA
Source organism: Candidatus Saccharimonadota bacterium (assembly GCA_013333695.2). Classification (GTDB taxonomy): domain Bacteria; phylum Patescibacteriota; class Saccharimonadia; order Saccharimonadales; family Saccharimonadaceae; genus Nanosynbacter. The sequence continues at coordinate 12,852 of JABCOH020000023.1, forward strand.
TGGCTACTCGTGGTGTTTCGGGGTGCTCCTCCATATACCAGTCTTCTGCACGGCGGATGGTGAATTCCTGTCCCCCGTATTCAACTTTTACGGTCTTAAAGCCATTGGGGTGTTCCTTGTCGGCATCAAGAGTGTCGTTGTTTTCAGCGGCGATCGCGTTAGCCTCACCGAAGAACTGACGACTTTCGTCTTGGTCGCCTGGTGTCTCCACGTCGCCAGTAGGTTCGTTAATACCATCCGGGAGATTACCGTAAAGGCCTGTATCATAGTCACCGTTGCGTTCTGCAATTTCCTCAGGGTTAAGCGGAGTTGGTCTTCTCTTTGTCCTCTCTCCGTCTTTTCCAATCCAGTCTAGTCGTTCAATATCGTAGGCCATCTTCTAAGTTTCTGTTTAGTTATACGTTAACGTTTTGATTTTAGCATGAATGTTTGGATAAGTCAAGCAGACAACCCCGTCATCAGTCTGCTATAATGGATGGTAGATAACGGGAGGAAATATGTTTGACACACAACCATATGAGGATAAAATGGCGCAGGCATTTAGCCATTTTCAGGACGAGCTGAAAAAGGTGCGGACGGGCCGGGCGCATGCCGGGATGCTGGATGGCGTGATGGTGGAGGCGTACGGGACGCGGATGCCGCTGAACCAGGTGGCGAATGTGACGGCGCCGGAGGCGCAGATGCTAGTAGTGACGCCGTTTGATCCGAGTAATATTACGGCAATTTCGGCAGCGATTCGCGACAATCAGAGTTTGGGTTTTAATCCGTCCGATGACGGGCGAGTGGTGCGCGTGCCAGTGCCAGCGCTGACTGAGGAGCGCCGCAAGCAATTAGTCAAGCAAGTCGGCGAAAAGGTCGAGGAGGCGCGAATCGCTATGCGGACAATTCGCCAGGACGCTCTGAAGGAGGCCAAGCGAATGAAAGACGCCAAAGAGCTTGGCGAGGACGATCTCAAGCGGGTTGAGAAGGAGATTGATGCGCTGATGAGCAAAGTACAGGCGCAAATTGACGACGCGTTTAAGGCAAAAGAAAAGGATGTGTTGACGGTTTAATGAGCCAGACATTTGCCGAGCGCGTGAAAGAGTTAGGGCTGCCGCTGGATCAGATGATTATCATTGGCAGCGGTATTTTGGATCAATTAGGAATCCGCCAGTCTGCCGATATTGACGTGGCGACTAATCGAGAGGCGTTAGAAGAAATCGCTCGTAGCGGTGGCTGGGTCGAAAAGCTTGATAAAAATCAACGCCAGTATTTAGCGAAGCATGATGGATCGGTCGAGATCTGGGACGGCTGGGAGATTGATGGGCGAATTGTTGAGTATGACGAGCTACTGGACTATGCGGTGGAATATGACGGGGTAAAGTTTGTTAATCTAGATTTTCTGCGGCGCTGGAAGAGCTGGCGCGGGCGCGAGAAGGATATGCAGGATGTGAGGTTGATTGATGAATATCTGGGGCGCACCGATGTGGCAGCTGTTCTCGAACAATGCACCCCAGAGATTAATGAGTATATCGCGAACGTTTTTGAAGAGTTTCAAGCAGATTTGGCGAACGTTTCTTTTACTGATTTATCGCGGTGGGCGCTTGAAGAGTCGAAAGTATATGCGCTTGGTCCGGGTAAGCGGCTGCGCGGCGCGCTTGCTATGCTGATGTGCGCGGAGCTGTCTGTTGATAAAGAAGCAGCGGGCTACTTAGCAGCAGCAATTGAATTGATGCATAGCTATCTGCTCATCATTGATGATGTGATGGATAAGTCGCCAATTCGTCGGGGTCATCCAACAGCGCATGAGGCGTACAAGGCTACGTTTTCTGATCTGCAGCCAACGCAGTTTGAGTCGGACTTTGCTGCTGTTAACATTGGCACTTTGACACAGCATGTGGCGAACTGGGCAATTATGAAAGCAGAGCGTGTAGCCGACGTACCTGCGGGTACTGTTGCTAGGGTCATGCACCGATATATTGCTATTACTAACTTGGGGCAATTGGATGACCTGGCTGCTTCGGTTGATCGGCCAAGCTCGACTGAGCAGGCGCTTGAGATATACCGCAAAAAGAGCGGCTACTATAGTTTTGTCAATCCTATCGCGTGTGCTCTGGCGCTTGCGAATCGGCTCGATGATAAGGTATTGGCTCAACTTGAGGCGTTTGGTTTACCGGCTGGAGTGGCTTTTCAACTGCGTGATGACTGGCTGGGTGTATTTGGAGACAGCAAGGAATCCGGCAAGGCAAATCTTGACGACATTCGTGAAGGTAAGAACACGTTTTTGGTTCAAGCGACTTTGGCTAATGTCAAAGAGGAGGACAGAGCGAGACTTCTGTCTATATTGGGGAACGAGGGGACTACACAAGAGTCATTACAAGTGGTGCGGCAGATGATGATTAGCTCTGGAGCAGTAGAGGCGTCTGATGCTATTATAAGAGATGCTGCTCAAGCAGCGATAGATGCAATTGATAGAGCTACTTGCTTTAGTCGGCACTTTGCAGAGGTAATGAAAAGGATAATACAATACACCATGGAGCGCAGAAAATGAAGAACGACACACCGACTCATATAGGATTTATCGTTGATGGCAATCGTCGCTGGGCGAAGCAGCACGGGCTGCCAGCGTATGAGGGACATTTGGCGGGATACAATAGTCTGAAGGATGTGCTACTGGAGACGTTGCGCCGTGGCGTGAAGTATGCCAGCGCGTATGTGTTCAGTACAGAAAATTGGAAGCGTTCTGAGGAGGAGGTTGGGCATTTGATGGGCCTGCTGCTCAAGGTACTGGAGTCGGACGTGCCAATATTTTTGGAGCATAATGTGCGGATGCGGGTGATTGGTTCGCGCGAGGGGCTGTCAGAGACCTTACGAAAAGCGATTGAGCGAGCCGAGGAACGAACGCGGAATTTGACGGGCGGCGAGCTGCTTTTGTGCCTTAATTACGGCGGACATTTGGAAATTGCCGACGCGGTTAAAAAAATTGTTCAGTCGGGCGTGGCGGCCGAAGCCGTGACGCCAGAACTGATCGCTCAGAACTTATATGCGCCAGAAGTACCGCCGTGTGACCTCATCGTACGAACAAGCGGCGAACAGCGATTGAGTAATTTCATGCTGTGGCGGGCGGCATACAGTGAGCTAATGTTCATCGAGAAAAACTGGCCGGACATGACGATAAAAGATGTGGAGTTCATTCTGGAGGAGTACAAAAAACGTAATCGGCGCTTTGGAGGGTAATAATGGTGTTCATTGGAATTTTGGTCGGGCTGATCATACTGGTTTTGTTGGTGGTGGTGCACGAATTGGGGCACGCGATCGTGGCGCGGCGTAATGGTGTGGTGGTTGAGGAATTCGGTATCGGCTTCCCACCGTCTGCAAAAAAGTGGCGGCCTAAAAAGAGCTTTCTCGGCAAGAACGTGGTGTTTAGCCTGAACTGGCTGCCGCTCGGCGGGTTCGTCAAGCTGAAGGGTGAATACGATTCGGCCGAAGGCGCGGGGACGTATGGCGGCGCTACTTTTTGGGTAAAGACCAAGATTTTATTAGCCGGCGTGATGATGAATTGGTTGACGGCTGTCGTGCTGTTCATGATATTGGCGCTGGTGGGGATGCCAAAAATTTTACCACAGCAGGCAGTGCTGCCATTTGATTCGCGGGTGGAGCGTTCGGCGTTGACGGTGGCGCGAGTGACGCCAGGTTCGCCAGCGGAGAAAGTTGGCCTTCAGCGTGGCGATGAGGTGCGAAAGATCGGCGATCATAACGTGGCAACACCAGCCGAGCTGTCGGCAGCCACGAAGGCGCAGGCTGGTCGTGAGGTGACGATTGAGCTGGTGCGCAGCGGTCAGATGTTCACCAAGCAGGTCAAATTGCAAACTGCTGAGCAAGCAAAGAATGGCGGCTATCTCGGCGTCGGCCCGCAACAGACGGAAACGATTCACAGTACCTGGTCGGCGCCAATCGCAGCAGTGGTGACTACGGGGCAATTGACGTATGAGACGGTGGCGGGCGTTGGCTCGATCCTTGTAAAAACGATCAACGGGACGATCGGGCAATTAGTTGGCTCGCCAGAATCTCGCCAGGCGGCCAAGGCTGATCTGGCGGCGGTTGGCGAAAGTGTGGCCGGGCCGGTCGGCATCTTGGGTGTGCTGTTTCCGTCAGTGCTGAGTTCTGGTCTGACGCAGATTTTATTGCTGGCGGCAATCATTTCGCTGACGCTAGCGGTGATGAATGTACTGCCAATTCCGGCGCTGGACGGCGGGCGGTGGTTTACGATGGCAGGCTTTAAACTATTCAAGAAAAAATTGACCAAAGAGCGCGAGGAAACGATTCAGGGCATTGGCTTTCTGGTGCTAATGGCACTGACGGTTTTAGTGACATGGAGTGATATTGCGAAGGTATTAAGGGGATAAAACATGAGAAAGCTCGCGAGAAGTGAAAAAACCCAATCAACAAAGGAGCGACTGAATAAACATAATTGGTGGCTACTCATCGTGCTGCCAGCGTGGACGTATGCGGCGTTCTGGATGGCGCAGTTAGTTGTGCTCGGTCTGGTGTGGGTATTGCATCGGGTTGGTGTGCCGCTTGGTTCGGTGAATGAGGTGCTGCTGAACGCGACGGGCTCGGTCATTGTGTACGTACTAGCGGTGACCTTGGTGGTGAGTCTGCCGTTTTATGTCCGTCGCCGCCGAACGACACTGAGAGAAATGGGGGTGACCGATTGGCCATCGTGGTGGGATGTGGTGATTACACCGGCAGCCTTTATTGTATACACAATTTGCTCAATGGTATTTTTAACAGTGGTAACTAAACTGATAGCAATTGATATTCATCAGCCACAGGCACTGCCATTCTCGCAGTCGATGCTTGGTAGCCAGTGGCAATATATCGCGGCATTTATGACGATAGCAGTACTGGCACCAGTGGCGGAGGAGCTATTATTTCGCGGTTATTTGTATGGTAAATTACGGCGGACGGCACCAGTTTGGATGGCGGTTTTGATCACCAGTTTGACGTTTGGGGCGGCGCATTTGTGGGGAGGCAGCGGGTCACTCCAGTGGGCGGTCGCGGCAGACACCTTTGTGCTGAGTATCGTGATGAGCCTAGCGCGGGAGTATACCGGCGCGATCTGGGTGCCAGTTTTGATGCATATTGCGAAAAACAGCATCGCCTTTTATGCGTTGTATGTTAATCCAAACCTTTTAGAGCAACTAAAATCAGCGCTGCTGCCGCTCATCGGAGGAATGTAAAATGCGAATGAGCCAACTATTTACGAGGACGGCCAAGACCGCGCCGGCGGACGAAGTGTCGAAAAATGCCCAGCTCCTCATTCGGGCGGGATTTGTGTATAAGGTGATGGCTGGGGTCTATGCGTATACACCGCTGGGGCTGCGTGTAGTGGAAAACATCAAACAAATTGTCCGTGAGGAGATGAATGCGATTGGTGGCCAGGAGTTGATCATGACGAATTTGCAGCGCCGCGAGACCTGGGAGGCGACTGGTCGCTGGAGTGATGAAGTGGTCGATGTGTGGTTTAAAACTCGCTTGCAAGACGACACTGAGCTGGGGTTAGCCTGGAGCCACGAAGAAGCGATTATGGAAATGATGCAGCAATATGTCAAAAGCTATAAGGACCTACCGGTCAGTGTGTACCAGTTTCAGACCAAGTTGCGCAATGAACTCCGATCAAAGAGCGGTATTATGCGTGGCCGTGAATTTGTCATGAAGGATATGTACAGTCTGCACGCCACACAGCAGGACATGGATCAGTACTATGAACGGGTTATTGAGGCGTATAAGCGCTGCTATGCGCGGTTTGGCATTGGTGATAGTACATTTGTGACATTTGCTGGCGGCGGGGCGTTCACTAAGTTTAGTCACGAGTTTCAGACGATATGTGAAGCGGGTGAGGATACACTGTACGTCAATGCTGACCAGACGGTGGCTGTCAACGAAGAGGTGTTGGATGATGCTACTAAGGAATTGGGTATCAGTAGAGATGATCTACTGCCAGTTGTCAGTGCGGAGGTGGGCAATATCTTTAAATTTGGTACCGAAAAAGCTGAGCAGATGGGTATCATGTACACTGGTGAAGATGGCAAGCAGCATCCGATTTACCTTGCAAGCTATGGCATTGGCATCACACGGGTGATGGGCGTGATTGCCGAGAAAATGTCGGATGATAAGGGGCTGGTCTGGCCAGAGAATGTTGCGCCGTTCAAGGTTCATGTGGTGGCGATTGGCGATAAGGGTCAGGAGCTGGCAAGTACATTACATACCGAGCTGGCAGAAAAAGGCGTGGAAGTGCTACTGGACGATCGGGCCGAGCGGCCAGGCGTCAAGTTTGCCGATGCGGAGTTGATGGGGCTGCCGTGGCGGATTACGATTGGCGAGCGAGCGATTGATAGCGATGGGTTATTTGAACTGACCGAGCGGGCAACTGGTGAGACAAAGAAGTTGGATTATCAGCAGCTGCTTAGGTTTTGTTTGGAGCGCGGGTGATCACATTGTCTGATATGTGCGACGGAGGCCAGATTGCACCAGGGGCTCCGTCATGTATTGACATGGTTTGGGGTGATTGCTATACTCGTAGAGACTTAAATAACCATATGGATAAGCGCTATATATAGCACTTTTTGTTTTTGTAGACGCTATATATGGAGTGAGGAGAGTAACATGAATAAGGTATATCAGATTACCGAGAGTGGCCAGCGTGAGCTAGAACGAGAGCTGGAGGAGCTAAAAAGTCGGCGCGGTGAGATCGCTGATAAAATCGCGGCGGCGCGGGATTTTGGCGATTTGAGCGAAAATGCAGAGTACGACGCAGCGCGTGAGGCCCAAGGGTTGTTAGAAACGCGCATTACTGAGATCGAAACAATTTTGCAGAATGCGAGTATCATTCAGGCCGGCAGCAGTTCGACGGTGGTGTTGGGCAGTACAGTGGAACTGGAGGCCAATGGCAAGACAGTGGTTTATACCGTCGTTGGGCCGGTCGAGGCAGATCCGCTAGAAGGGAAGGTCTCGAATGAGTCGCCGATTGGCCAGGCGCTGATGGGTAAGGCGGTTGGTGATACGGTAACGATCAACACGCCAAAAGGTGAGTTGGCGTATACGGTGGTGGCACTGCGGTAGCTAGGCGGAACAACCGAAGAGTTTACTGCTCGTCAATGTCTGCTGGTTGGTGGTAGATGGTTTGAATTATCTTGGGACCTAACTTGGTTTCCACAGCTTGACGTGCCTGCTGTCGTACTTCTTCTAATGTCAGTTGCTGAGACCCACTTCCAGATAACTGTTGGAGTATGATATCATCTTGTATCGGCAAGTTTTGCTGATTAAACTGCTTCATGATTGTTTCTGCTGGTGCAGCGTCGGTTTTTGGATGATAAAAGTTGTGTATTGCTAGAGCTACTCGGCCGAGACACTTCTGCATTTCTTTAGAAAGCTCACCGGGCTCAAGCTCTAATTCCTTCAGCGCATCCTCGAGAGCGTATGCTTCCTCTGGATATTTATCACGGATTAAATCAGCCACATTAACCACATTCATCAGGGTACGGAGTGGATAGGCTGGGGGCTCTGTTCTGCCCCTTAGTTCTGCCACCCATGAACGAGCGTCATGGTAGAGTTTGTTTGCTTGATCTGGATCGTCACAGCTATCGGGCAAGCTTATTTCCCATGAGGACGGCGTCGAGGTTTTATCTCTTGTTAGCAGCGTATCCATACCATTTTTAAACATCGTTCTCCATTATCCAATAAATGTTTCATTTTTGCAAGACTATTGGCGATAAATATTATTAAAAGCGCATCGGTAAATAAGTGATATAATTAACATATGAAGCGGTTTTTCTTTGGGATGGTCGCGGTGATGGTGCTGTTGGTTGGGTTCGGGTCAACGGCACAGGCGGCAAATAATTTTACGATTAGTAATTATACTGTCGACATGGAACTGGGGCGTGATAGTGAACAGCGTTCGACATTGCGTACCAAATTGACCATTACTGCGGATTTTCCGCCACGACAGAACCACGGCATTGCACCAGTGTTTGTCAAGAAGTATAACGGACATCCGACTCACTTTACGCTGGAGTCAGTAACGGATGAGCGAGGTACGCCACTGGAGTATACGTGGCATAATGATGAGCTGAGAATTGGCAATAAAGACACCTATGTCGAGGGTAAGAAGACCTATGTCATTACCTATACGCAGCGGGACGTGACGAAATTATATCACGATACGGGTAAACAGGAGTTTTATTGGGATGCGATCGGCACTGCTTGGCAGGTGCCAATTCAGTCAGCATCGGTGACGCTCAAGCTGAGTCCCGAGCTGGTGGCCGCTAAACGAACGAACCTCCAGTGTTATCAGGGTCGGTTTGGTAGTAATCAGCGCTGCGAGGTGCGTGAACAGGGCGATACGTTGACGGCGACAGCCCGCGCACTGCCAAATCAGGCGGGCGTGACGATCGCGGTCGGATTTGCGCCGGGGACGTTTGCGGCGTATCAGATGTCATTCATGGAACAGCTGATTGATTGGTGGGCGAAATTGCAATTGGTGTTACTAGCGGTGGCGCTGATATTGGCGGGGGTGATCATCGTGGCTTATTATCGGTCGACTGGTCGCCGTAAAGAACTGGAGCCAATTCCGCCGGAGTATTTGCCACCGCGAGGTACGAGCGTGACGACGTCAGCCAAGCTGGTGCAGCCGTTTCATATGGTCAAGGGGTCGGTGATGGCGGCACAAATGATAGACCTGGCGGTGCGCCACTACATTCAGGTTATCGAGGTGAAGCCGCGTACGACATGGCGAACAGCTGAGTACGAGGTGAAAGTGATACAAGCTCCGGGTAAACTCCTGGCCGAGGAGCAAGAAATGCTGAGGAATATATTTGGCTCCTCGCCGAAAGTTGGTAAGCGGTTAAATCTAAAAACGCTGCGTAACAATGCGCCATACGCAGCGCGAGTACGCTACAGCGCAAAGCAAATGAAAGGGCGGCTCATTGACGACTATGGTTTGCAAGCGCGTGAGCCGCAACATACCCGACGATTTCGACGGTATGCGATAATTATCAGTATTTTTGCGGTACTATTGCTGTCGCCGGTGCTCTTGGTGCTGGCGGGGATGGTGTTCTACCTGTCGTTTGGTAAGGCACTGACCGACAAGGGCCTGGCGCTCAGGCGGCATCTGGCGGGCCTGAAGAGGTACATTGGCGTGGCTGAGGTCGAGCGTTTGCAGATGCTTCAGAGTCCTGAGGGCGCGGAAAAAGTAAAAGTTGATGCGGCTGATGAGAAACAATTGGTGAAATTGTATGAGCGGGTATTGCCATATGCCGTGTTGTTTGGCCAGGAAAAACAGTGGAGTGCGCAGCTGGGTAAGTACTATGAGCAGGTTGGCGAGCAGCCGGATTGGTATAGCGGCCAGGGCGCGTTTAATGCGGCGGCATTTTCGGCAGGAATGAGTAGTTTGTCGAGTACGGCCGTAAGTGTCAGTTCCTTTGAATCCTCGACGGGTGGCTCAACTGGAGGCGGCTTCGCTGGAGGCGGCGGAGGTGGCGGCGGAGGCGGCGGCTGGTAATCACTATGCCTGACGTTTTATTGTTAGCATTGGCGGCGGTTCTACTGGTACTGTCGGGCTCGTTCTCGGGCTTGAACATTGGGCTGATGATGGCGCGGCCGGATGATTTGAAACGCAAAGCCAGACACGGCGATGTGATTGCTGCACGGGTGTATCGCTACCGCAAGGACGGCTATTATCTGATCTTTTGTATTTTGCTGGGCAATGTCGGCGTCAATACGGCGATGTCGATTTTGCTGGGTAATATGACGAACGGCGTGATTGGCGGGTTGATTGCCACGTTGCTGATCACCATGTTTGGCGAGATTTTGCCGCAAGCGATTTTTACTCAGCGTGGCTATCGTTTTGTGCGGCATTTCTTTTGGCTGCTGGATGTGATTTATGTGTTATTTTGGCCGCTGGCTCGGCCGATGTCGAGGCTACTGAACCGCTGGCTAGGCAAGGAAACGCCGCAGCTGTATTCACATCAGGAACTAGAGCAAATTATTCACGAGCATGCTGAGCGGTCGGATAGTCCGGTCGATTACGATGAAAGCCGGATTGCTTCGGGTGCGCTGCAATTTAGTAAAAAGACAGCTGGCGATTTGGTGACGCCGATGGATGAGGTATTTGCCGTGGATCTGGATGATGAACTGGATGCGACACTGCTGGCTCAGATCAAACACGCTGGACATTCGCGGATCCCAGTGCGGGCTGATGGGCGGCTGGCGGGGATTTTATATGTGAAGGATGTGGTGGGGCGCGAGTTGCCGCTGCCAGTCAGTCAATTGTACCGGGATAAGATTCACGACATCGACGCGCGGTCGCGGCTGGACACGGTGCTCAGCCGATTTATCCAAACTCGCAATCATCTGTTTGTGGTGATGGATGATGAAAGCGAGCTAGGGATTATCACGCTAGAGGACGTGATTGAAGAGATTTTGGACCAGGAGATTGAGGACGAATACGACGAGAAATAGTAAATAGCTTGACTTTTTATAGTACCTTGTATAACATAGTACTATGTACAATAAAACTGTAAGGAGTATGGTATGAGAAGAATCGATATTATCAAGCGGGCGGGACGGAATCTTCGCCAGTCAAAGGGTCGGACAATTTTGACGGCATTGGCGATTTCCGTCGGGGCATTTACGATTGGGCTGGCGCTGATGGCTGGCGAGGGTGGTCGACTGTACACCAATAGTATAGTTGACGCGGCTGGCGATAAAAAAGTAATTATGGTCAATAAAAAGATTGAAGCAGATAAGAAAGATAAATTACCAGAATATGGCAATTCGGCAGAAGAAGCTGACAAGAATAAAGCATCGGCGGCGCGCAGCAAATATTTGCTTAACGACAAGGACTTGGAAAAGATCCGACGAACACCGCACGTAAAAACGGTAACGCCGGCGTATTCAACTGACGGCGTGGCGTATGCTAAAAGCTCAGCCAGTGATAAAAAATTTGCATTGACGGTGGGTGTTAAAATGGATAGGACTCGGGCGGAATTGGCAGCAGGAACCCTGGAGGATTTTATGCCAAAACCGGGCGAGATTATCATCCCGAATGATTATGTGAAGCAGTTGGGCTTTAAGGATGCGCAGTCGGCAATTGGCCAGACAATAACCTTGGGTGTGCGTAGCGCAGCGCGGGGCGGCAATGTCGCCAAAGAGGTGTCGTTCAAGATTGCGGCAGTGGACAAAAAATCAGACACCATTTTGTTTTATGAACCAATGCTGAGAATTTCGACGGCTGATGCTAAAGCTATTTACGAATTCAGCCATAATAAGAGTCAGCCACATCAGTATTCAACGGCGATTACTTTGGTGGATGACGAGAAGAATATTGATGTTGCTAAAGACGAAATCAATAAAGATTACAGTGCATATTCGATTCAGGATATTCGAAAAACATTGCTGACAATGGTCAATGTGGCGCAGGTGGCATTAGCGGCATTTGGTGGATTGGCGCTGCTCGCTAGTGTGTTTGGAATTGTGAACACTATGTACATTTCGGTGCTGGAGCGAACGAGCCAAATTGGATTGATGAAAGCGCTGGGGATGCGCGGCCGCGATATTGGCAAGTTATTCCGGTATGAAGCAGCATGGGTTGGTTTGCTGGGTGGCTTGATTGGCGTCGGACTGGCAAGTTTGGTGACGCTGCTGAACCCAGTAATTACCAGTGCCTTAAAATTAGGCGCCGGCACGAATTTGCTAGTAATTAATCCGCTGCAAATCGGACTGTTGGTAATCGGACTGGTGGTGATGGCAATAATTTCTGGCTGGTTACCAAGCCGCAAGGCAACAAAACTAGACCCAATTGAGGCATTAAGGACGGAATAGGAGAGAGATTATGATTGAACTAAAGAATGTGACGAAAATTTATGGTAAAAAGAAAAACCAATTCATGGCGCTGAAAAATGTCAGCTTGACCATCCCAACAGGAGCCAGCGTGGCAATTCTCGGCAAATCTGGCTCAGGAAAATCGACGCTGATGCATGCCATTTCGGTCTTGGACAAGCCGCAAAAAGGCCAAGTAATTATTGACGGGCAAGATATCCTGCAACTAAAGTCAAAGCGTGTCGATGAATTTCGCGCCAAGAAAATTGGCTTTATTTTCCAGAGTTTCTTCGTCCAGGGCAATGAAAGCGTGATTGACAATGTCAGTTTGCCGCTGGAAATTGCACGGCTGCCACGGAAAAAGCGAGCGCATAAAATCAACGCGGCGCTTAAGGCGGTGGACTTGTACGACAAGCGCAAGAATCGTGCCAAAGATTTGTCGGGCGGGCAAAAGCAGCGCTTGGCCATCGCTCGGGCAATTGTCGGTGATCCGCAAATCATTTTCGCTGACGAACCGACGGGCAATTTGGATAGCGAAACGGGTGCGAAAGTGGAAGAATTGTTGTTTGATTATAATAAGCAAAAGGGTGTGACGTTGATTGTGGTGACACACGACGCTGATTTGGCAAAAAAATGCGATCATCAAATCATCATTAAAGACGGTCGGATTGAAAAATCAACCGTGCCAGGAGGGATAAAACATGGACGCTAGCGCTTACGCGGAAAGCTTGGCGATTCAGCTGCGCAAAGGTTTCCTGGTGTACTGCGTGCTGCTGGTGTGTGCTAAGCAGCCGCAATATACTGGCGATATTGTCAAGCAAATGAGCGAGTCAGACCTGATGGTAGTGGAGGGCACGATTTACCCGCTGCTCAGCCGCTTGCAGAAATATGGCTATCTCAAGCACGAATGGCAAGAGAGCGAGCAGGGGCCGCCGCGCAAATATTATTCGCTCACTGACACTGGCGCGCAGCTGGTGGATGAATTGAAAAATCGTATCAAAATGTTGAATACTTCGCTAAAAAATCTCGAGAAAGGAGCAAAGCGATGAAAGAAATAACCAGAATCCATTTGGCAAAAACGCCGTTCAGCGTGGAGGTTGATGCTAAAAAATCATTGGAAAAATACCTGAATTTAATCCAGAAAAACATGCATGCCGAGCCAGAAGCTATGCGGGAAATCGAAGCGCGAATGGTGGAGCTTTTGGCGGAGCGCGGCGTGTCGAAGGACGGTGTCATTAGTCACGATGATGTTTTGGCGGTGCAGAAACAAATGGGCGAACCGCGTGATTTTTCGGATGATGACGAGGCGGTGGAGACCGATGACGAGCCCGAGCGTTCAGAGCGTTCGGAGCGACGGCTGATGCGTGATACGGAGCATGCGCTGATTGGTGGCGTGTGTGCGGGCATTGCTGCCTATTGGGGAACCAATCCTTTGTGGATACGATTATTGTTCATTTTTTCGCCATTTATTACCTTTGGTGCAGCGGTACTGATTTATATTGTGATGTGGCTGTCAGTTCCAGAGGCGCGGACTGCCTCTGATAAGCTCCAGATGCGCGGTAAGGCGGTAACGTTTGATTCGCTGAAGCGTCAGGCCGGTCGGAATGAGCCATCCGTAGGGCGGAATAGTAACACGGGTCATACGGCAGCAAAAGTATTTCGATTTATTCTTGGTGTTGGTATTCTCATGGTAACGCTGGGGCTGCTGGTGGCGCTGATCGTGGGGGCGGTCAGTGGTATCGCGGTAATTAGTTTGCTGGATGGGCTTTATGCGCAGTCGTGGGCGTGGGGTCTATGGGTGTCCTTATTTATTGGCGGTGTAGCAGCGGTGTGGCTGGGCGCGATATTGAGCCACAGTGCCTTTACGTGGACATTAAAGCGGCTATCGGTGATTATGACGGTGGTGGCGCTGATCGTAGGGGCACTGTCGGTTTCAGGGATGACGCTGTTTGGTGTAGGTATGGCGAATGAGCTAGCACGTGACGAGGAGCGCTTGACAAAAATCGTACCGGTTGAATTGCCAAGTGATATGAAGGGCGTGAAATATGTCCACGTCGAGGGTAAGGATGCGTCGTTACATTTTGGGGATACGACCCGAGGTGATATCAAGGTTGAACTGCGCTACACAGACCTCAAGGGCAAGCGCCAGCAACCGAAGGTGTCGGCGGTACGTGATGGTGATAAGCTTGTGCTCAGAGTTGAAAACCAGCGTAGTCGCTGTCGTACAACGTGGTTTGGCCTCTCGCCAGAGCTTGATGCCAACTGCTTCGGGTTTGTGCGGCTGCATGTGTCTGGGCCGCTGTCGCCATCGCCCACACCACAATCAAGTGACGCATAGTGAGCGCGGAGGTTGGCGAATGCTTACTGAGCTGCTACACTGAAGGGATGAGAAGGAGCTATTAAGCAGTGGCGTGGTGGCAAGCGATCATCCTCGGCATCATTGAAGGCGTGACGGAGTTTCTGCCGGTTTCTTCGACGGGACATTTGACGATCGTTGAGAAATTGATGGGGATGAGAATTGACGATCCGAGCCTGACGGCATTCACGGCAGTGATTCAGATTGGCGCGATCTTGGCAGCGATTATCTATTTTTGGGGCGATATTTGGCGGGTGCTAAGTGCGTGGTGGCGTGGGCTGTGGTGGAAGCGGGCGCGGCGACAGTTTGATTATGTGTATGGCTGGGCGATTATCATCGGTTCGGTGCCAATCGCAGTGATTGGACTGCTTTTTAAGGATCAGGTCGAGACGGTGTTGCGTAGTTTGTGGTTCGTGGCGGTGGCGTTGATCGGCTGGAGCCTGGTGATGTGGTGGGCCGATAAGCGTTCAGAAAAGGCCAGTCACCGTAGCGAGCGGCAAACGACGTGGCGAGACACGCTGGCGATTGGCGTGGGGCAGTGTCTGGCCTTGATACCGGGTATCAGTCGGTCGGGAGCAACGATCTCGGTGGGGCTGCTGCGGGGGTTTGACCGAGTGACGGTGACGAAGTTGAGCTTTTTCCTCGGTATTCCGGCGCTGGTGGCAGCGGGGCTGCTGGAGATACTGACCGCCTCAAAGCACATTGCCGGCGGTGTCGGCTGGGTAGCGACGGGACTTGCGACAATCGTGTCGTTTGTAGTTGGCTACATTGCGATATCATGGCTGCTCAAATTTGTGGCGCGGAATGACTTCTCGCTATTTATTTGGTATCGAGTCGGGCTGGGTGTGCTGATTATTGTTTTGCTGATGAGCGGCGCGATCAGTGCGGTTTAGTTCGTCGTTAAAAGCGTATGGTCATTGGGGCGAGTGTGGCGATTTTAGGCAAATCTGGTTCGGGCAAGTCGACGCCGATGCACGCAATTTCGGGGTTGGATAAGCCTGAGCAGGGCGAAGTGTTGGTTGATGGCGAGGGAATGACTGGCCCGTACTACTTAATTGTGGCTGACCTGTCGTAATTACCCGCGATTTTTGATAAAAATTATGGCTTTTAGAATGTGCTCATGCTATAATCACGGTAAATAGGCGTATAGCAAGATCAAATAGGGGATATAATACAATATGAACGAGCGCTCAGACAAGACATATGCGAGTCGTAAACTGGTAATATGTTTGTTTATCGTCACGATACTAATTATTCTACTGCTGTGGTGGTGGCCGTGGGGTGGCGGCAATCGCTTTTACAAGGGGGTTCGTCCAGATCAGATTAGCCTACGCCAAAGCAATGGCAAGGTGCAGTGGCAGTTTATGGATGGTGATTGGCAAGATATCGTCTCTCTTTCTGAGTTGCGGGGTGACAAAGGCGACAAGGGCGAGAAAGGTGACAAGGGCGACACTGGTGAGGCCGGAGCTGCTGGTAAAGATGGTAAAAACGGTGTGAACACAGGGCAGCGTGGAGCCAATGGCCGTGATGGGGCGAATGGTAAAAACGGTGCGACCGGGCCAAAGGGCGATACCGGCGCGACAGGTGCCCAAGGCCCGGCCGGCCCGCAGGGCCCAGCTGGTCCACAGGGACAGAAGGGTGACAAGGGCGAGAAGGGTGATGCCAACGGTGTCGTCGGTCCGGCTGGCCCACAGGGTCCCAAAGGCGACACCGGCCAGCAAGGACAAAAAGGTGACAAAGGCGATACCGGCGCTAAAGGCGAAAAGGGAGACGCTGGTGCTAAAGGTGAAAAGGGTGAGAAAGGTGAAAAAGGTGACACTGGTGCAGTGGGCGCCCAAGGCCAAAAGGGCGATGCCGGTAATGATGGACGAGAGATTGAGCTACAGAAAACTGCACTATATATACAGTGGCGCTACAGAGGCGATGCTACTTGGCATAACCTCATCGCATTGTCTGATCTAAAGGGCCCGAAGGGTGACAAAGGTGATACCGGTCCACAGGGTGCAACGGGTGCCCAGGGCGCGCAAGGTGCTCAGGGGCCTGCCGGTGCCCAAGGCCAAAAGGGTGAAACTGGCCCTGCCGGCCCGCAAGGCCCAGCTGGTCCCCAAGGCCAAAAAGGTGAGAAAGGTGAAAAAGGTAATGATGGCCCACAAGGTCCTGCAGGTCCTCAGGGAGCCAAAGGTGATACTGGTCCAGTCGGTCCCGCCGGCCCACAAGGACTCAAAGGCGCTAAAGGTGATACTGGAGCGACAGGTACTCAAGGTCAAAAAGGCGACAAGGGCGACACCGGCCCAGTGGGTCCTCAGGGCCTGCCCGGCCCCCAGGGTATACCAGGTGTTAAGGGGGATAAAGGTGATACTGGTCCAGCGGGGCCGCAGGGTCTTCAGGGTGCTAAGGGTGACAAAGGCGAGCCAGGAGCTAAGGGTGAAACTGGCCCTGCCGGCCCACAAGGTCAACAGGGCCCGAAAGGTGAAGCTGGTCCGGCTGGAGCTAAAGGTCCGAAGGGCGACGCTGGTCCCCAAGGACAAAAGGGTGAAGCTGGTGCAAATGCAACAGTCAATGTGACAAATAGTACTCAGCCATGTTCGACCAAGCTCAACGTTACGGGCAATGGTACACCAAATATTGGACTGACGTTCACCGGATCAAATATTCCGGCTGGTGGGTCAATTGGTCAGGTACTGATGAAAAAATCGGCGGCAGATTGTGATGTTGCGTGGAGAAGTTTGCCGCAAGAAACGATGTTTGCTGGCTCGATCGGTGTCGGTAATGGTAATATCACGGCGGTGAATATTAATGCTGACACTTATACAGCCATTCCGATGACAACGATCACCACGAATACCGGCGGTGGCACCTGGGATCCAGTGAATCACACGTATACCATTCCAAGTGACGGTGTATATTTCATCCGTTCCAGCATTCGTACCGTTGACAACTCGCCGATGCGTAACATTTACCAAATCGTTAATGACGTGAATGGTGATCGTCCAGAGGGCACGTGGTCATCTAACCAAGCTGGTGTTCGTCGTTCGACGCTGCCATATTCACGGATGATGCGGGCCACGGCTGGTACCAAACTAAAGTTGATCGTCGTATCAGACCTCCAGAGCGTGCAGCTCAGCGATGCAAGCCTGACAATTACCAAGCTTTCAAACTAGTGAAGTTGGCAGTCAAGTTAGCGAGATAAATTATCGTATATCTGCTACAATGATACCATGTTAGATATTCGCTTTATTCGAGATAACGCCGAGGCAGTGCAGACTGCGGCGAAACACAAGGGGTGTGACGTGTCTATTGCGACATTGTTGCAATTAGACGACGAGCGTCGTGAGGCGCAGCGGCAGGTTGATGAGTTGCGCCAGCAGCGTAATGAGATTGCTGCCAAAATGAAGGGTGGCAAGCCTGAGCCGGGTTTGATTGAGCAGGGCAAGACCATCAAGGTCAAGCTGAGCGGGCTCGAGACTCGGCTGAGCGAGGTCGAGGAACGATACACGGCACTACTAAAGCAGGTTCCTAATATGCCGCACGCCGATGTACCAGTTGGTCTGAGTGAGGATGAAAACGTTGAAGTAAAGGTCGTCGGTGATATTCCAGCCTTTGATTTTGCGCCGAAAAATCACTACGAAATCGCCGAGGCAAAAGGCTGGCTCGACAAAGAGCGGGCCGCCAAGGTTGCTGGTGCTCGTTTTGCTTATATCATGGGGGATTTGGTGTTGTTGCAACAGGCGATTATCCAGTTTGTGATCACATCTCTCACGAACCCAGCGGTGATCAAAGAGATCGCTGAAAAGGCTGGCCTTGATGTCAATACAAAACCATTCATCCCAGTACTGCCGCCATTGATGATCCGGACTGAGCCGTATGACCAGATGGATCGCCTCCAGCCGAGTGATGATCGCTACAAAATCGAGGGCGAGGAACTGTGGCTACAGGGAAGTGCTGAGCATGTGCTCGGCAGTATGCATGCGGGTGAGATTTTTGATGCCAAGCAGTTGCCGCTACGATACCTAGGCTTTGCGACTAGTTTTCGAAAAGAAGCGGGGACGTACGGCAAGGATATGGAAGGGCTGATTCGGATGCACCAGTTTGATAAGCTGGAGATGGAGAGTTTCACCGAGGCGAAGGATAGTTATAACGAGCACCTGCTATTTATTGCCATCCAAGAGTGGTTGTTGGCCCAGCTGAAGTTGCCATACCACGTGCTGATGAAGTGTACGGCTGATATCGGCAAGCCAAACGCGCGTGGTGTTGACATGGAAGTGTGGTTACCGGGTCAGGGCAAGTACCGCGAGACGCATACTGCTGATTACATGACGGATTATCAGGCGCGCCGCTTGATGACGCGGGTGCGTACGGATAACGGGGTCGAATTGATCCACACGAATGATGCGACGGCCTTTGCGCTGGGGCGCTGTATGGTGGCGATTATCGAGAATTATCAGACTGCAGAGGGTGATGTCGTGGTGCCAGAAGCACTTCGTCCATATATGAATGGCCGCGAGATGATATAATGGAGTCTAGGAGGGTGTATGGCACTGACGAACGATGACAAGCAATGGATCAAGGGTGCGATCGCTGATGGCGTGGTTGAAGGCAGACTACAGGCACTGACGAACGACATTAAAGAGATATACGATGTTATTTACGGTAAGCCGAACAAATCATTTACGAGCGCCAGCTTTGCCAAAATGTCGTCGAAAGAAAAGCTGCTCGTGATTAACGAAGAATTACTAAAAATGGCGAAGGACGCGGGTGTTGTTTTGCCACGCTAGGGTATAAGTAAAAGGAGGAATTATGATCAAAGCTATTACCATTACCGGTGTCAAATACGAATTGACGGACACCACAAAGAAATACGTCGAGCGCAAAATCGGTGCGCTGGGCAAGTACTTGCCGCGGCATGCCCGCAAGAGCGCCACCGCTGATGTAAAGATCAAGCAGATTGATAATCCTGGCGGCAACAAGTACGAGGTTGAGGTGATCATTAATGTACCAGACAAGAAAATCACCGCCAAAGATTCGACAATGAACGTGCTAGCGGCAGTCGATATCGTTGAAGCAAAACTGAATGGGCAGCTACGTAAGTATAAGGATGATGTGTTGGCGCACGTTGGCAGCAGCCGCGGCGTACTGGCACGGTTCAAGCGCGGTTTCCAGCGCGAGCAGTAGGGGATTTAAATCAACCCCTTTAATTTTCCAACCCTGCACGGTATAATTGTATACAGTTTTTGAAAATGCCTGAAAGTGAGGGAGTTTTGAGTTTATGGCAATGACACAACAAAAGGCGCTGAGTAAGATTTTTGGCGATCCGCAGAAGAAGATTTTGAAGCGGCTGCGTAAGCAAGTTGACGTAATTAACGGTCTGTCCGAAAAATATGAAAAAATGTCGGACAAGGAGTTGCGGGCGCAGACAGAAGCACTGAAAAAGCGTCTGACAAAGAAGAACGTAACACTGGATACGATTTTGCCGGATGCCTTTGCAGTGGTGCGCGAGGCCGCCAAGCGCGTCATCGGCGAGCGTCCGTACGATGTCCAGCTAATCGGCGGCATGGTTCTTCATGAGGGCAATGTGGCTGAGATGAAGACCGGTGAAGGTAAAACCTTGGTGGCGACGCTGCCGACCTATCTGAATGCACTGGAGGAAAAAGGCGTTCATGTGGTGACCGTCAATGATTACCTGGCGCAGCGCGACGCCGGCTGGATGGGCCAGGTGTATGACTTTTTGGGCTTGACAACTGGCGTGATCATCAACGAGGCGTCGTTTATCTATGACAAAGAGTATGATAATGAGCATCACGACGATCCGCGCATGCGCAAGCTCCGTCCGGTCACCCGTAAAGAAGCTTATGCTGCCGACATTACGTATGGCACTAACAACGAGTTTGGCTTTGACTATCTACGCGACAACATGGTGAACGACGTTGACTTATTACGTCAGCGCGAGCTGAACTTTGCTATCGTTGACGAGGTGGACTCCATTCTGATCGATGAAGCGCGCACGCCGCTGATCATCTCGGCGCCAGCAGCGGAAAACCCGGACAATTACTACACCTTCGCCAAAGTTGCCAGTAAATTAGTACCAGATGACTATGTTTTGGACGAAAAGCGCCGCAGCGTGGCCTTGACCGACGAGGGCGTGGAAAAAGTCCAAAAACTGCTGGGAATAAAAAATTTGTACACGCCAGACCACGTGCGCAGCGTTTACCACATGGACCAAGCGTTGCGAGCACAAACATTGTTCAAGCGCGACAAAGATTATGTGGTAACCAATGATGGCGAAGTGATCATCGTCGATGAACACACTGGCCGTTTGATGCAAGGACGCCGTTACAACGAAGGCTTGCATCAGGCAATTGAGGCCAAGGAAGGCGTGCCAGTGCTGGAAGAAAGCATGACACTGGCGACCATTTCGTTCCAGAATTATTTCCGTTTGTACAATAAACTTTCCGGTATGACCGGTACGGCATTCACCGAGGCGGAAGAGTTTCAACAAATTTATTCACTGGACGTTATCCAGATTCCACCGAACAAGCCAGTTATTCGCGACGATAAAGAAGACCTGATTTTTAAGACTGAGAAGGGCAAACTGAAGGCGGTGGCCGAAGCCATCAAGGATTATCACAAGCAAGGCCGGCCAGTGTTGGTTGGTTCTGGCTCAATTGCCAAGAACGAGCAGATTGCTAAATATCTGGAAAAAGAAGGCATCAAGTTTGAGATTTTGAACGCCAAGAACAATGAGCGTGAAGCGGCTATCATCGAGAAGGCTGGTGAGAAGGGCGCGATTACGCTAGCGACAAACATTGCCGGACGTGGTACCGACATCAAGCTGGGCAAGGGCGTCAAGGAATTGGGCGGCCTGGTGGTGATCGGCTCGGAGCGGCACGAGTCACGTCGGATTGACAATCAGCTGCGCGGTCGCGGCGGTCGTCAGGGCGACCCGGGCGAGACGCAGTTCTATGTGTCAACCGAAGATGATTTGATGCGAATTTTCCAGGGCGAGCGCATCGCGGCGTTGATGGATCGGCTGGGCGTGGACGAAGATACGCCAATTCAAAACCGCGCTGTGTCAAAGACATTGGAGGCAGCCCAGAAGCGCGTTGAGGGTTACAACTTTGATACGCGCAAAAATGTTGTTCAGTACGACAACGTGATTAATCGTCATCGCCGCGTGGTCTACACGATGCGGCGAAAAATCCTTGAAGGCGACAATATTCAGCCGGAAATTGAGCGGTTGTTGCGAGATAGAGTCAAAGAATTAGTGACGCTACCGACCAAAAACAACCCGAAGTTTATCGAGGAATTTACGTCGGCCTTTCCAGTCGATGAAGCGGCCGTTCGCAAGGTTGGCCGCGAGAAAAAAGACCGTCCACGCCTCCAAAAAGCCCTAAAACTAGCACACCAGGCCTACCGGGAAAAAGATGAAGAAATCGGTACTGAAGAGTTGCGCGGTGTGGAGCGCGAGGTGTATATGGCGGTGCTCGACACCCTGTGGATGCAGCACCTAGAAAATATGCAACACCTACGCGAAGGGATCCACTGGCGCAGCGTTGGCCAGCGCGATCCATTGGTAGAATACCGGGCGGAGTCACAAAAATTGTTCACCAGCCTTCAGGAAAATCTGCGTAACGAAGTTCTGAACACAATTTTTCATATTCATAAATCTGACGCGGTGATTCGCCAGTCGCAGGATGATGAGTATGATACCGAGCTAACGCGCCTAGCGGAAAGCGTAGTTGAGCGTGGTGTTAATGAAGTTGGTGCGGGCGAGGAAAATCGCGACGGTGACTTTTCGGTGAAAAAGGGCAAATCAAACGCCGAGTCGAACCGTGCCAAAAACCAAGCACGCAAGAAGAAAAAAGCACAGCGCCAAAATCGCAAAAAGAACCGCAAATAAATCTAAAACCGGTGGGCAGAGAGCGACAGACAGATGAAACATACGGTCAAAGAAATAAAATTGAAAAATGGTGCGAAAGGCCTGTTTATTGATGTGCCGGACGCGACAGTGATGAGCTTTCAGGTGCAGTTTCGGGCGGGCAATCGCTACGTTCGCGACAAGGACATCTACGAAACAGCGCACATCATGGAGCACATGGCGTTTGGGGCGAATGAGAAGTTCCGTTCGGAGCACGCGTATGAGCAGGAGTTTACCAAGAATGGTGCCTATCATAACGCGTTCACCTCTGATTACTCAATGGTATACGAGGCCGCCTGTGCGGATTTTGAATGGGATCGGATTTTGGATTTACAGCGGCTGGCGATCACCACACCGCGCTTTAATGCCGAAGAACTAGAGGCTGAGAAGGGCAATGTTCGGAGCGAGCTGACCGGCTATCTCAATAACCACAACCGCGTGATGTGGCCGCGGGTGCAGCAGGCACTGGGCGAGGATATTTTGACATATAATCAGCGGCTGAAAACGATTGATGCGATCACGCTAAAGGATATCAAGGAACATCATCGGCGGACACATACGCTCAATAATATGCGATTTGTGGTGGCCGGTAAGTTGACTGGGCGGATGGCGACAATTCGTGAGTCGCTGGAGCAGTGGCAGCTAGAGCCGGGCGAGCGATTTGCTATCCCGCATGATAAGCTGTCAAGTGCCGCACCGATTTTTATCCGCCGCAAGGAGGCCTCGAATCTGACATTTGGCTGGTCGATGAATCTGCCGCGCGAGCTGAGCGATGAGGATTCTGATGCTATGGGTTGCTTGGATCATATCTTGACCGGGACGATGAGTTCGCGGATTTTCGGGGCGGCGCGCAAGAAGGGGCTGGCTTACGGTGTGTTCAGCGACACTTCGGTCGGGTTTTATGATTCGGCGTGGGACTTTGGCGGCCAGGTCAATCTCGAGACAGCAGAGGCGCTGTTCGATATCATCGTGCGTGAGCTGCGCCGGGTGCTGAACGGAACGATCACCTCAGAGGATATTGAGAATGCCAAGTCGTATGCGCTGGGCCGTTACCAGATGGGGGCACAGACGGTGGCCCAAATCAGTAATTTTTATACCGGGCGTTATTTTGCCGATGATTTCGTCAAGAATTATGAGGGCGTGCCGACAGCGATTTTGGCAGTGACCGCTGATCAAATCGTTCGGGTGGCACGAGAGTTTTTTGCAGCAAATACTTGGGTGCTTGCTGGCGTGAGTAGCGGCGATAAGGAGCTGCTCGGGCGACTGCAGAAGAAGCTCGAGGGGCTGTTTTAGGTGGGATCTTCCTGCTTATGCTTGAGAAAGATAACCCTTGTGTATTACCATTACTATGGGGTTATTCAGTTGGACTGAGGTGAGTGGACTGTCTTTGGAATAGCCGGTTTATTTAGTCGCAATGCGAGAGGAGCAGAACATGCATGAACATAATCTAGTAGAGACCGATCTTGATCCAGCAATATCGGAGCAGGAGCGAGCGAGATTGCTTGATCAAATGGCTGCTGATCAGGCGCGCAGTGATGCAGCTGCCGACCAAATACGGGAGGCTCTTGAGAATGGTAGCATGCTAGAGGGTCGGGATGTCTTGCCACTCGTAGGTACGATGTATGATGGACGCGATTTTTCTCCTGAAAGTGTGTGAAGAAGCTCGTGTTGATAGGAATTCGTTGGATACAGAGGGTGAGAAGAGCTGCGTTGAGGGCTCTATGATGAAGCAAATCCAGCCACATATAGACTCTGGACTTCTTCCTGAAGATATCACTATCACGGCACATCCAATTAGACGGGATAGTGATGGCGGCTATGACCCGCTCCCAATGCTTCCGTATGGCTCGGTAATTTTTAGGGCTAACGTATATCCATGACAAATCAGCGAAGAAGAAAGGAGTGAAGTAGCGGCTGGTGATGAGGTGGGGCTGCGGGAGATTGGTGAACATGCTATTCGGGGCGGGTTTTAGTAAAAGAAAGCCGTATCCGAGTGCTCGTTTTCTGATGTCCCAACTGCTCTCGGTGGTATAATAAAAACTATGAAGATCATTATCGCTGGCTATGGCCTTGAGGGTATATCAAGTTTGAGATATTTTCAGCAGGCTTTTCCTGATGCTGAATTTATCATTGCCGACCAGAAAGCGGTTGAGAATGTGCCGGACGAGGTGGCAGTGCGGACTGGCGAGTCGGTGTTCGCCGAGCAGCTGCAGGATGCCGACATGGTGGTGCGAGCACCGGGTGTGCCGTCGCGGCTGCTCAAAACGTCGGGTAAAATATGGTCGGCGACCAATGAGTTTTTTGACAAATGTCCAGCACCGATTATCGGCGTGACGGGGACGAAAGGCAAGGGTACGACCTGCAGTCTGATCGCGTCGATCTTGCGGGCGGCCGGTCAGACAGTGCATCTGGTTGGGAACATCGGTGTGCCAGCACTGGACGCGCTACCCAACATCACAAAGAACGATTTCGTTGTGTACGAACTATCGAGCTTTCAGCTGTGGGATCTCGAGAAATCGCCAACTATTGCCGTGGTGTTGATGATTGAGCCGGACCATCTGGAGGTGCATACGGATTTTGCCGAGTACCTCGACGCCAAGAAGAATATTCGTCGTCACCAGAGCATTATTGATACATGTTTATATCATCCAACGAATAAATATTCGGAGGAAGTAGCTGCTACGCCTTTTAATGGACTATTGGATGAGCAGGGTCATGCGACGTGTGAGTATTGCGGAGATGATGCGCTAGATTTCGCGCACCGCTATGCCATCCCTGACGAGAATCAGGTGTATGTCCGGGATGGCTACTTCTGCGTGCAAGATCGGCGGATTTGTCGCACCGATCATTTGCGGCTGCCGGGTGCGCACAACCTCGAGAACGCCTGTGCGGCGATGAGCGCAGTGACGGAATTGCCGATCACAGTGACCGATGAGCAGTACGCGGCTGGACTAGAGAGTTTTACAGGACTACCGCATCGATTAAAATTCGTTGCTGAGAAAAACGGTGTGAAGTATTACGATGACAGTATCGCTACCACGCCAGGCAGTGCCATTGCAGCGCTGCGGGCGTTTGAGGCACCGAAAGTGCTGATCGTCGGTGGGTACGACAAGGGGGCGGATTATGATGAAATGGCCACGGAGATTGCCAAACAAACGGTGCGGGCGGTGATCATTATCGGGGCGAATGCGGCAAAGATTGAGCAGTCGCTGCGTCAAGCATCGGTCACGGCGACGATAGTAGTCCTTGGTCAGACAACGATGGTGGATGTCGTCGCCCAGGCCAATCAACTATCTCGCCCAGGCGATGTTGTCATCCTCAGCCCGGCGGCCGCCAGCTTTGGCATGTTCAAAAATTACGTCGACCGCGGCGAGCAATTTGTGGCGGCGGTGGAGAAGTTGTAGGTGCTTCGACAGTATTTTGTCATTACACTACATGCGATTCTCACACTGGCTGCATACACTGCCTGGTCGTGGCTCGATTATAGAATAGTCATAGTTTTAACGGTGCTACATTTCATAATGCTTGAGATTTTACAGGGGTGTCCACTGTCGCATATGCAATTTTCCGGAGACAAAGAGCAGCGATTTTATGAGTGGTGGCTGGCGAAATTAGGGGTAAAAATATCCTCACGATGTCGAGAGAGGATGAGAGTATTTATGCGCTACGGGTTGCCGGTAC
Source organism: Candidatus Saccharimonadota bacterium (assembly GCA_013333695.2). Lineage (GTDB taxonomy): Bacteria > Patescibacteriota > Saccharimonadia > Saccharimonadales > Saccharimonadaceae > Nanosynbacter. Next base: position 38,663 of record JABCOH020000023.1, read on the forward strand.
TCATTATTATTTTGGCAGTTATGCTGCAGGTGGTACTGAAAATACGGGTATGGATCACGCTATAGTGTCTTGATACACCTCAGGCTTTAACACTCCGATATACGGTAGGTTTCGGTATTGTTGGCGGAAGTCTAGGCCGTAGCCGACAACGAATTCGTTGGGGACTGACAGGCCGACGTAATCGGCGGCAACATTGGCGATACGCCGTTCGGGTTTGTCGAGTAGTGAGCAGACTTTGACCGAGGCGGCACCGCGACCAGAGAATAATTCTAGTAACTTTTCCAACGTTCGGCCGGTATCGACGATGTCTTCGACCAACAAAACATGCCGCCCAGTAACGTCGCTATCAATGTCTTTGAGAATGGTGACCGTGCCGGATGATTCGGTCGCGTCGCCGTAGCTAGAGACGTCAATGAAATCGATTTCCATATAGCAATCCATGGCGCGCACTAGATCGATCATGAATGGCGCCGCACCGCGCAGGACGCCGATGACGAGCGGATTCTTGTCCCGGTATTCGTTAGTCAGCTCTCGGCCCAGCCGCGCCACCGCGTCATTAATTTGTTCAGTAGTTACGAGGATGGTAGCGATAGCTTGATTCATAGGGGTAGTATAACAGTTAATTGGCGAAATCACTAATACGTTTAGCGATGTTTACGGTAGGTTCAATAATGAGGCAGTGAGGAAACTGATGACTCAATCGTTTCTCAAGTGCCAAATAATGTGTACAGCCGAGAATGATAATATCACTGCCATGTGCGACACTGGTTGCTACTTCACCAAGTGCGATGTCATCAGTCAAACCCTGATCGATCATGCGCGCCCACGTGCGAGTATCTGGTGTGTCAATATGAATACCAGCAGCATATTCACCGATAAGCGCATGCAGACGCTGACTTTGTCTAGTGGTGTCTGTTGCTAGCAGGGTAATGTGATGCGATTTAGTTAGCGTTGCCGCTGGTTTAATCATCGGTTCAAAACCAATGAAGCGGACATTGGGATAGCATTGTCGTAGCGGCTGGATGGCGATTGTTGTTGCGGTATTGCATGCGAGAACGATGATATCGCATGATAGCAGCGGCTGAATGGCGGCATCGGTTAGCGCGATAATCTCTTCCGGTGAACGATTGCCGTACGGTGCGTGCTCGCGGTCGATCGCCGTGATGTACAAATGCTGCGGCAGTAATTTTTTCAGCCTCTTTGCTACTAATTTGCCGCCAGTTCCCGTATCAAATATACCGATCTTCATACAAAAAGTATAGCAAAATTGTTACAATGGTATCCATGCAGCCACTCAAAAAACGCATCCAAACTCTGCAATCAGAAGTAGAACAGGCCAAGGCGGCGCTGGATTTTGCGGCGCTGGAGCGAGAGATGGCGGCGCTGGACGAGCGGCTTAATCAGCCGGAGATTTGGCATAATCCGGACGAGGCGCAGGCGCTGGCCAAAAAGGCGGCTAGCGTGCGCCAGACAGTCGAGCCGTGGCAGACGCTCGGGGTGCAACTCATGGATATCGCTGAGTTGATGGAGCTGGGCGATGATGATTTGCTGCCGGAGTTTGAAGCGCAGGTGGCGGCATTAGAGCAAGAATTTACCCAGCGCAAGACCGATCTACTGTTTAGCGGCCCGTACGACAATCGCGAGGCAGTGGTGCGGATTTCTGCTGGCGTGGGTGGGCTGGATGCTCAGGACTTTGCGGCGATGCTGGAGCGGATGTATCTGCGCTGGGCGGAGCGGTCGGGGATGAAAGCCGACACGCTGGAGCGCTCGACCAATGATGATGCCGGGATAAAGACGACGGTGCTGGAGATTTCTGGGCCGTTTGCCTATGGAAAATTGCGCTCAGAGAATGGCGTGCATCGGCTGGTGCGCCTCAGTCCGTTTAATGCTGATAATTTGCGCCAGACTAGCTTCGCGCTGGTGGAGGTGCTACCAAAGATTGATACACCGGATGAAATTTCGATTGACCCGAGTGATCTGAGGATTGATGTGTATCGCTCGGGCGGCAAGGGCGGCCAGGGCGTCAATACCACCGACTCGGCGGTGCGGGTGACGCACGTGCCGACGGGAATCACGGTGGCGATTCAGAACGAGCGCTCGCAGATTCAGAATAAAGAGACAGCGCTGAAAATCTTGCGCTCCAAGTTGCTGGCGATGAAGCTGGAACAGCACGCCAAAACGCTGTCTGACCTCAGGGCCGGCGAGTCGGCCAACTGGGGCAGCCAGATTAGAAATTATGTCCTGCACCCATACACACTGGTCAAGGATACCCGCACTAAGCACGAGAACCGCAATACCCAAGGGGTGCTGGATGGCGATATTGATGAGTTTATGACAAGCTATTTAGCATGGATGGCGGGTGAATGTGAATAAGGGTACTTTTTCTACCTGGTTGCTGTGCTTGCCGTAGAACGGTTTTATTACTGAATATCCAAAAACATGGTAAAGGCCTTGACAGATATAACTATATAGGGTAGTATAGTAATTCACAAATCAAGAGAAATTATGAGGAGATAGTATGTCGGCTGGTAAAGTGACCCTAGCACGGCTTAAAGATAAAGATAATGCAGCACTAAATTACTACATGGAAACGTTACAAACTATCTTTTGTGAGGTGCTTGATAGGGGTGGTATATGCTCTTTTTTGGGAAAGATCGCTTGGGCGTCAACCGAGCGCGGTGAGCGTGACTATCACTCTGTAACACCGGATGAGGGGGAACATGATTCTCAGCTAGTACTTGATGCTTTTAAAGATGCTAGAAATGGTGAAGTTTCGTTCGGGGTTCTTGAAATACAGCCACAGGCTAGCAAGAAGATCGGTCGTAAACATCCAGATTGTATGCTAACTATTGAGGCTGGTGGCGAGAATAACGAGAATAAAATATGTGAATATTTAGAAGGGACAGTCATTTCTGACGTTGCGTATTGTGATCCTGGGACTGGTCAATGGAAATTTAATGGTAAATTGAGACCACCACGCCGCACTAGAATACTAGGTAGGGTCGCCAACTTATGTGGTAAGTTGCGTGACTTCATACCTAACGAATCCCCTAACTACTAATTTTGCACGCTCTCAGGATATGCTATACTAGTTATGCATGATTTTGTTAGATAGGGTTACCAAAACATATGGCAAGGACAACAAGCCGGCCTTGAACCGGGTGAGTGTTCATGTCAAACCGGGTGAGTTTGTGATTTTGGTCGGGACATCCGGTGCGGGGAAGTCGACGCTGCTCAAGCTGCTGACCCGCGAGGAAAAGCCGACTGGTGGCAAGATTGTTGTCGGCGGGATTGATTACGACACGCTCAAGGACAAGCATATCCCGCTACTCCGCCGCAAGATTGGCGTGGTGTTTCAGGATTTCAAGCTGCTGCCGAATCGGACGGTGTTTGAGAACGTGGCCTTCGCGCTGGAGATTGCCGGCATGACTAACCGCGAGATTAAATCAACGGTGCCAAAGGTGATCGAGCTGGTGGGTCTAAAAGGCAAGGAAAAGAATTTCCCGAACCAGTTGTCTGGCGGTGAGCGCCAGCGGGTGGCAATTGCCCGGGCGGTGGTACGCCAGCCAAAGATTTTGATCGCGGACGAGCCGACTGGTAACCTCGACCCAAAGCATAGCTGGGATATTGTGCGCTTGCTGGAAAAGATTAACAAATACGGCACCACGGTGCTGCTGACCACGCACAATGTCGATATTGTCAATAAGCTCAAACGCCGGGTGATCACCATTGATCACGGTAAAATCACCTCTGATCAAGCCAAGGGGAGTTACAAACAATGACCGATATTTCACGTAAAGCCGCCGCCAAGGCGCGCGTCGATCCCAAAGTCCTCAAGCGCACGCGGCAGCGTCGCCGTCGGGTGCTGACGTTCTGGCGAATGTGCCGGTATGGTATCAATAATTTTAGCCGTAACACCTGGTTGACGATTGCAGCGACTGCGGTGATGGCGGTGACGCTATTGATCATCGCCCTCACTATAGCCGCCCGCCAAGTGCTGGTTGACTCGGTCGATACAATTTCACGCAAGGCGGATATGTCAATTTTCCTCAAAGGCTCAACCGAGCAAAAGGTGATTGATGAGTTGATATCGCGCCTGAGTAAGCTCCACAATGTCGAAAAGGTAACGTATATTTCAGCAGAGCAGGCACGGCAAGAACAGATTGAGCAGCACAAGAATGACCCGGCGTTTCTTGAGGCGATCAAAGAATCAAGCAATGAAATGCCGGCGTCGCTGCGGGCCTCGCTCAAGGATTTGAACGACCAGCGACCACTGATTGAGTTTACGAAAAACGACGAGCTGTATAAAAAGCACAAAGATCCGACCAAAGAACCGTCGTTCATCGGTGATCGGCGTGATGCGATCAATGCCATCGGTGATTGGGTACGATTTGCCAGTATCGCTGGCTCGATCGCTACGGTGGTGTTCGTGGTGATTTCGTCGCTGGTGGTGTTTAACACCATCAGGATGGCAATTTTTAACCGCAAAGATGAGATCCAGATGATGAAGCTGATCGGTGCCGATCGCGGGTTTATTCGCGGGCCATTTATCGTCGAGGCGGTTATGTATGGATTTATCGCGGCACTGGTGGCTTCAGGGGTTGGGTATCTGTTGTTGTTTTCGGCGCATGACAAGCTGGCGGTGCGGCTGCCGATGGATAATTTGATGAATATTGGCACCACGTATGCTGGACTGGTGGTGCTGGCGATGATTATGATCGGTGCGGTGATTGGCATTATCTCGTCATTGATCGCGACGCGTAAATACTTAAAATTATAAGTTATTTTGTCGCTGACCCCTGAATATTTACTGAGCCAAGGCGCTTGACGTCCATATGTCGCTTGTGCTAAAATAAAAAGCAATGAAGATACGGTCCACCACACCAGTTTCGACATCACGAGCCACACGGGCAGCTCTCGTGGCGGTTAGTGCTGTTGTTTTGGGCGCTGGCGTGTTCCAGCTCGGCCCACACGTATTCGCGCGTGACTATGAAGCGGAAATTAACGCTCTCAACCAACAGGCGCAACAGGCGCAGAACGAGGCCAATCGTCTCGGGACGATGGCGGCGACGCTGGAGGAAGAGCTGGGGCGCATTAACGCGCAGATTGATTCGATTCGGGCGGAAATTGCCAAGAGTCAGCAAAAGCACGACGCATTGGTTGCCGAAATTGCTAAGAACAAGCTGGCGATTGAAAAAAATCGCAAGGTCATGGGTAAAATCTTGTCGGATATTTACCTCGATGATCAGATTTCACCACTTGAGATGCTGGCTAGCTCTAAATCAATCGGTGATTATGTTGATAAGCAGGAGCAACGTAGTAGTTTGCGATCATCGCTGAACGATAAGATCAAGGAAATTAAGGCATTGCAGGCTAAATTAGAAGAAAATAAAAAGTCAGTTGAGAATGTGCTCAAAGACCAGAAAGCTCAGCAGACGCAACTGGCGTCCAAGCAAGCAGAGCAGGCCAAGCTAGTTAACGATACCAAGAATGACCAAAGTGCTTACGCGGCTCTCGCGACGCAGCGGAATAACCAAGCAGCGAAACTGCGCGAAGAGCAGGCGGCGGCTAACCGGCGAGCACTTGGCGGGGTGTCAATTCCGGGTGGTATCCCGGGCGGTGGTGGCTATCCAGGCGTCTGGGCGAACGCACCACTAGATGCTTACGTCGATCCATGGGGCCTATACACGCGCGAATGCGTGAGTTATGTGGCGTGGAAGATCCACAGTACCGGTCGGTTTGTGCCGCATTTTGGTGGGGCTGGTAACGCCAATCAGTGGCCATCAACGGCAGCGCGATACGGTATCCAGAGCGGTTCAACACCAAAGGCTGGCGCAGCAGCGGTCATGAATGTTGGCTATTATGGCCACGTGATGTATGTTGAGTCGGTCAATGGTGACGGTACAATTACAGTCAGTGACTATAACTTGGCGTGGGACGGTCTGTACCGAAAGTATACGCGTTCAGCCTCGGGCTTAACCTACGTGTATTTTTAATGGCACGATGAGTCAATAAAGCCCTCGCATCAGCGGGGGTTTTTGTGTACAATAGATATATGACAGAGCAACGGAGGGTAGGAACGCGGGCTCGCTTGTTTTTGGGCGGGCTGCTGATCGCGATTGTGAGTTTTGTGGCCGGAACGCGGTCGGATTTGATCATGGCGCAGGTCGGGTCGCTGTTTGGACTCAGGACAGCGACGGGGTCGCTGGATGTATCAACGGTGCAGCGCGTGTACCGTGAGCTAAAGGCTCATTATGACGGTACGTTGGATGAGCAAGCACTTACGCGTGGGGCGGCGCGCGGTATGGTGGCGGCGACGGGCGATCCGCACACGGCGTACATGGATCCGGATGAAGCCAAGGAGTTTGAAAAGAGCTTGTCGGGTAATATTGGTGGCGGTATCGGGGCGGAAATTGCCAAGCGGCATAACGTGCCGACGATTATCCGGCCGCTCAAAAATAGCCCAGCCGAAAAGGCGGGCATCAAAGCTGGCGATGTCATCGTCAAGGTCAATGACACGGTGGTGACTGATATGCCGGTTGATCAAGTGGTGCAGCGCATTCGCGGCGATGTTGGCACGACGGTCAAGTTGGTATTGTCGCGTGGTGGCGAACGTAAAGACGTGACAGTGACGCGCGAGAAAGTCGTCGCGCCGGCTGCTGAGTGGAAGATTGATGGTGAGATTGGTATTTTGACAGTGAGCCGTTTCAATGATGACACCGGCAAGCAAGCGCGCCAAGCCGCCGAGGAGTTTCGCTCGGCAGGTGTCAAGAAAGTTATCCTCGACCTCAGGGGAAATCCTGGTGGCACGGTGGCGGCCGCGCAGGCGTTAGCAGGGTTGTGGCTCAATCATGAGGTGGTAATGACCCAACGGCGCGGTGAGCAGGTTATCTCGACCGAGAAATCAACCGGCCAGCCGCTCCTCGGTGATATTAAGACGGTTGTGTTGATTAATGGTGGTAGTGCCAGTGCCAGCGAGATCGTGGCGGGGGCGCTCAAGGATCATGGCAAGGCGACGCTGGTTGGCGAAAAAACCTATGGCAAGGGCAGTGTGCAGCGGCCGATTGATCTGGCGGACGGCTCGGTTCTAAAAGTGACCGAGGCGCGCTGGTATACGCCGCATGGCAAGAATATTGATAAGTCGGGCATCGAGCCGGATGTCAAGGTCGAGATGACGGCTGGGGCGGCAGATAATGGGCGTGACCCACAGTTAGAGAAAGCAAAGAGTGTCTAGACTCAAAAAAGGAGGGCAAGGATATGCAACACAGGAAAAAAATACTATTAGTTGAAGACGATACGGCACTAGCGGCAGTCTATCGGTCGCGGCTGGAGCTGGAGGGCTTTGAGATTCGTGAAGTGCATAATGGCGAGGACGCACTGTCGGCAACGGTGGCGTTTCGGCCGGACTTGATCGTACTGGATGCCATGATGCCGAAAATTAGCGGCTTTGACGTACTCGACATCCTGCGCAATACGCCGGAGACGACCAATGTGCGGGTAATCATGCTAACGGCGCTGAGTCAGCAAAAGGACCGAGAGCGGGCGGAGGCGCTGGGCGTAGATGAATATCTCGTCAAGTCACAGGTGGTGATCGGCGACGTGGTAGCGCGAGTAAAGCATCATTTGGGTGTGTCGTAGCTGCCTGGAGAAACTAGCCGCTCAAATACTACTAGCGTAGCGGGATAGGCAGCTAAATGAACGGGTGTAATCAAATGGGTGCAATCTGGACGCCGGGATAGCAGGTCATAGAATAGTGCTGACTAGCCGACGCAAACCTGAGTGCGTCGCTCGGTTTTGCCAGTGAACCTGGTTTTCTTGACTCGCTTAAAGGTGACGACACCAGACTTGGCGGCGTGGATGGTGTAGTTGCGGCTCATGTATGCGCCCGCACCAGCGACTTTCGTGGCGCCCGTTTGGCGGACGAGTACCTCGCCGGCGTTAACTTTTTGGCCACCGAAACGCTTGACGCCGAGGCGTTGGCCAGGGTTGTTGTGGATGTTTTTACTTGAGCCACCAGCTTTGACTTTTGACATTGAAACTCCTTAAATTTTCTAAACCTAATCCGTACCAGTATAAGTGACGGTTGATAAAAAGTCAAGGGGCTTTACTTGATTAGGCGGGTGTTATATAACTAGGGGCTATGAACGAGCAGAATATGACGGAAAGAAAACCTGGGTTGGGCGAGTTGGTAAATAGAAGAACGCTACTACTGGGTGCCTTGGGTACTGTTGGCGCAGTGGCATTCGGTGGTGCTGTGCACGAATCTCAAGAGAAGCCTCGCGATGGAGAGGCACTCCAAGCATTGCACGCGGTACAGACGGCGGCGGCAGAGGTTGCTGAGCGCGGCGTCAATGATCAGACGACACCAGAAGAGACGATTGCAGCGATACTGCGGTACGAGAGCGGTGAAACAGCAAAGGTTGAGGTGGCGCTTTCCGAGCCGCTGGCGCACTACGCTACGGGTGAGGGGTCGCATGCGTCAGCTGGAGCGAATATGGTGGATGGACTATTGGGCCAGATTGGGCGAGAGATGTTTGCTGATACCGATCAACAAATGACGACGGAAATAACTGAGCAGGCGCGGCCGACCTTGGCGTTTTTGATCATGGTGTTGAATCAGCAACGAATCGGCCTGAGCGCCGGAGATTTACTAGCGACATGTCAGCGGTATTACCGGAATGCAATTGCTCCTCCTGCGGATGAGAAAACAGCAGAGGCGTGTCAAGCGCAGCTTGATCTTTTGGAAAAGGAATTGGTGAGTCGTTTGGGGCAGCTTGCAGACTATGATCCGGCGCTACAACTCAATCGTCCAGTACTCGGGTAGTCTGTAGGATCAGTAGCTCGCGGGCGACGACCTGGTCGGGGCGGCGGTAGATGAGTGGTGTACAACGGTTGAGGTGGTGATAGCCGAGCTGTTGGAGGTGTTTTATCAGTGGCAGATGAGCGGCCTGGCCGGATGCGTCATACCACGCTGGCACGGCGATGCATAACGGCGTGTTTGGAGCTAGCTGCGGACGGATATTAGTGAGGAAGCCGGTGATAATGTGATTACAGTTGCCGACAACCTCTGCTAATTTTTGGGGTGCGGGCGGTGCGGAAAAGGGCTGGCCAAGGTAAGTTTCGCAGACGACGGCAGCGAGGTGTGTGCTGTTTGGCCAGCGGTGGGTGGTGGCGTCGGCTTGATGAATGTCAATGACACGGCTAATAGGGCGGCTGGGCGCGGTGAACGTCGATTGTAGCCATGACAGGTTCTCGGCGGTATAATCAACCATTTTCTGGCTGAGGTCGGTGCCGACGACGTCGTAGCCGGCGAGCAAGGCTTCCTGCAGGACGGTGCCGGTGCCGCAGAAGGGGTCGAGGATTGTCACGGCGGTTCGGCTTCCAGCCGTCTCCTCCAAGTCGAATGCATCCGGCAACGCCGTCCGCAGAACCATCGGCTTATCGGAGAGGTTGGAAGCCGACCTTGTCACAGAATTGCCGCACGATCTTTGACGGGTCAGCGATCCAGCACCCAGCGCCAAATTTAGCATAATCTGCGCCAGTTTGGGCGGCAGCATGCCAACGAAGGCGTCGCGCTTGGGACGATGGCGGTCGCGGCGGGTGTAGGCGGTGATATTTTGGACACCGCGGCTCTCGGCGATGATGAGGCGGCGGTCGGTCGTTTTGACGAGCAGGAGCTCGACTTTATGGGGTGATCCGCCAAGCTTGTTGTTGTGTGTGGTGGCGGTAGAAAGGGCGGGCTGATCGTTGGGGATGAGGCGGAGGCTTGTGCCAGATTTTTTGAGAGATGATTTAAGGATGAGGCCGGTTTTTTGGACGTCACGGGCGCCAACAGCCAGGTCATAGGTGCTGAGACCGAGGGTGATTTTGTGTGGCGAGTGCGCCCACTTGGCTTGATAATGCTGGGTGATGAAGCGCGAAGCGGCGAGGAGCGAGGCCTTGTCGGTGCGGCTGGCAGGCAGCTCGGTGATCACTTTAGCACATTTAATGGTGCCGCCTAGGGTGGTAATATCAAATTGAGATGTTTGGACTTTGGCAAATTGCTGGCTGATGCGGTTGACGCAGTCCGCGCCAAAGACCGCCGCAAGTTCGGCGAGCGATATCTCTGGCTGGCGGCCAAGCAGGGTGATATACATGGTTTGATTATAGCAAAAACTGCGTGATATAATGGGCGATATGGTGTCGAAAGGGATACGGCAGTTTTTAGAGGCGTTGAGATCACCGCGGACGATCATGAGTGTCGTGACACTGGCGGTGCTGGTACTGATCATTTTTCTGTCGCGCGCGGAATTGGTGCGGGCGTGGGAGCTGCTCGGCCGGGCAAATATCTGGCTATTGATGTTGCTGCTGCCGTTTCAAATTATCGTGTATTTCGCGGGCGGCGAGATGATTTTTGCCTATCTTCGCGACAAAAAACTAATCGGGCATATCTCGCGGTTTGAGCAGACGCGGATTGCGCTGGAGCTGAATCTGGTCAATCACATTTTTCCGTCGGGCGGCGTCAGCGGCATTTCCTACACGACGTGGCGGATGCACAAGCTCGGCGTCAGCTCGGCGCGCTCGACCTTTGCCCAAGTGATCCGTTACGTGACGGGCTTTTTGTCGCTGATGGTGCTGCTGATCCTGGCGGTCTTGATCTTGTCAATTGATGGGCAAGTGAATCGCTACATCGTGACGTCAAGTTTCTTTTTGGTGCTGGGGGGGCTGGCGCTAACATTTGGGCTGATTTTTATGTTCTCGTCGCGAAAGCGGATGCACAACACGGCGGTGCGGGTGTCGCGGCTGATCAACGCGGTAGTGCGGTGGGCGACACTGGGCAAAATCAAGCGGCTGCTGGTTTCGACGAAAATCGAAGCGTTTTTTGCTGAGATGCATGATGATTTTGTGGAGCTATCGGAGCACCGGCGCCTACTCATCAAGCCGCTGGTCTGGGGCGCGATTTATGCTATTTTTGATGTGTTGATGTTCATCGTGGCGTTTTGGGCACTGGGCGTGTCGGTCAATCCAGCAGTGCTGATCATCGGCTACGGCGTGGCAGGACTGGCTAGCTTGGTGGCCTTTACACCGGGTGGTGCGGGCGTGTACGAAGCAATTATGATCGTTTTCTTGAGTATGACCGGTGTGGCGCCGGACGTTGCCATCGCTGGGATTGTGCTGACGCGGGTGATTTTACTAACGGGGACAATTGTCTTTGGGTATATGTTCTATCAGCACGCGCTGATCAAATATGGGCGGCCAGATGATGACGATGGCGCCGCGGTTTAGCGTTAGCGATTTTGTAGCGGTCGTCAATCAGGTGCTGGAGACGGCCGTTCCAGCCGTCGAGATTGAAGGCGAGATCGCCGAGTTCACGGTGCGTCAGCAGAAGTTTGTCTTTTTTACGCTCAAGGACGCCGAGAGCGCGGTTAATTGTTTCATGATGACCTGGCAGCTCAGGACACCGATTGAGGAAGGGATGCGCGTGGTGGTGCGAGCCTCGGCCAAGCTAACTGCCAAGGGTAAGTTTAGCCTAACGGTACAGGAGGTCAAGCCACTGGGTGCGGGTCACCTCAAGCGCAGCGCTGAGTTACTCAGGGCGAAATTAGCGGCCGAAGGTCTGTTTGATGCGGAGCGCAAGCGCCCCTTGCCGCCATATCCTACCCGCGTGGCGGTTATTTCCAGCACGCAGGCGGCGGGCTACGCGGATTTTATGAAAATTGCTAGTGAGCGCTGGGGCGGGGTGAAGTTTATCGTCGCTAATGTTAAGGTTCAGGGCGACGGCGCGGCTGATCAGGCGGTGCGGGCGATTGACCATTGTAATCAGCTGGCGGAGCCGCCAGAGGTGATCGTGCTGATTCGCGGTGGTGGTAGCGCGGAGGACCTGGCGAGCTTTAATGACGAATGCCTGGTGCGAGCGGTGGCTGGCAGCCGCGTGCCAGTGCTGACTGGTATCGGGCACGAGGTTGACGAAAGTTTGTGCGATCTGGCAGCTGATCGACGGGCGGCCACGCCGAGCAATGCCGCGCAGCTGCTATTTCCGGATAAACATGACCTGAGGCGGCAGTTGGAGTTGCGGCTGGGCGGCGTGGCAGAGGTGATTCAGCAGCAGATTGCGGAGCATCGTTTACGTGCAACAATGTCGCAACAAGCGGCACTCGAACAGTGGTCGCACCGCGTCGAGATTGCTAAAAATATGGTATTGTCGCAACAACGGATTATCGCTGAATACGATCCGGAGATGGCACTGCGGCGCGGTTACGCGATGATCAGCGGCGATCGTCAAATTGGTAGTATTGTAACGATTACAACAAAAGATATGATTATGAAAGCGAGGGTTGAGAGTAGTGAAAAACGATAAAACAAACGAAAAAACGATTGAGCAGATGATGGCGGAATTGAACGAGCGAATCGCGTGGTTTCAGGGCGATGACTTCAGCCTGGATGAGGCCAAACAGCGGTTCATCGAGGCGCGGCAGCTGGCGAAGGACATTACGGCGGCGCTGGATGATATGCAGCACGACATTACAGTGCTCAGCGAGGATTTTAGCGCGTGATATGGCTTGTGTGGCTTGGCGGAGCGATTCTGATGATCTTTGCACTGCCAGTATTGATTGGTGCGCCGTATGTGCCGTCACGGTCGCGCGAAGTGCAGCGGCTGTTTGCTGAGGCGCTGCCGTTCGGTAAAGGCGACGTGGTGCTTGATATCGGGTCGGGCGACGGTGTGGTGCTCATGATAGCAGCCCGGCAGGGTGCGCGGGCGATTGGCTATGAGATTAATCCATTTCTGGTGTTAATATCGCGCTGGCGGCTGCGAAAACTACCGAGCGCGCAGGTGTGCTGGGCGAATATCTGGCGGCAGCCGGTGCTCGATAAGGTGACGGTGATGTACGCCTTTGGTGATGGCCGCGATATCGCAAAAATGTTTCAGCTAGCGGGGCGCCAAGCGGCCGCCCAGACCGAGCCGTTGACTTTCGTGAGCTACGGATTTTCTGTCCCCGGCACGCAACCGACAAAAGAATACCACGGCTATTTTCTCTATCGGCTGCCGGGAGGCTTTACATCACCCGAAGCATAAGCTATACTGATGCATATGAGTAGAAAAACAGAGATGGAACAGGGATATGTCAATAGCTGGATGATTGTGGCGATTAGTGCGATTGTGCTGTTCGTGGCGGCTGGTAGCGCGGCAATTTGGGCGTACCTGGCATATTCACAGGAAAAAACTGCGGTCGAGAGCCGGATGGCGGTGGCTTCGGCCAAGGCGCGCGAAGAGCAATCAAAGGCTGACCGCGAGAAATTTAATGAAGAAGCCAAAAACCCACGCATTGAATTCGTCGGCCCCGAGCAGTACGGCCGCGTCTCATTTATGTATCCAAAAACCTGGAGTGTTTACGTAGCGGCTGACGGCAGCGATCGCGGTGATTATAAGGCGTATCTCCACCCGGCTATCGTGCCACCGACGAATACGCATAGTAGCAACCAAAACAAGTTTGCACTGCGCCTCGAGATCCTTAACAGTGACTTTAATAAGACACTAGATCAGTACGCCAGCTTGCTGAAAAAAGGCGACTTGACCTCGAGTAGCGTCGAATACAACGGTAACACCGCCACGCGCATTGACGGTGCGTTTAGCAAGGATCTGCGCGGCTCGGTGGTGCTGATGAAGGTGCGCGACAAGACGCTGCGTTTTTCAACCGATGCTGATACGTTTAAGCCAGATTTTGAGGCTATTCTCAAGACAGTGAAATTTGTCCAGTAATCTCTCTTGGCTGCGGCCAGTATCCGTGAAATAATGCCAAGCAGGAGCAGTTCTTTTTGGCGCCTCGGTTTGCTATACTAGAGGTATATGGCGCAGCCACAGTGGAGTGATAAGGAGTTTGCCGCGATGCCTAGCATAGCGGTGGCAGCGCATGAGCTGAAGGCGCCGCTGGCGTTGATTCGGCAGATGAGTTTATTGATTGAGGATGGTCAGCTCAGTCCAGCCGAGGCACAGCAGATGCAGCGGCGAGTGACGCTGACGGCGGAGCGCTCGCTGGCCTTGGTGCAGGATTTGGCGCGTACCGTGAATGTGCAGCCGACGCTGTTTCCGCTGGAGCCGGTTAACCCACTGGCGCTGCTAGCCCAATTGGCGCACCAGTCGCGCGACATACTGCGGCTGTATGACCGACGGGTGACGTGGCCGCGTACGGGCAAAAAGCGGCTGGTGGTGGCCAACCCATTGCTGCTCGGGCGGATCATGATGAATTTTCTCGATAATGCGATGCGCTATAGCGAGGCCGGGCCAGCAATTCGCGTGACTGTCCGCCAGGCAGGGACGATGGTGCGGCTGGGTGTACGGGATTTTGGGCCGATGATGAGCCTGGCTGAATATCAGCGGTTGGTGGATGAGATGACTACGCGTAAATCAGTCAGAACCCGACCGGACAGTAGTGGCCTCGGCGTGTATATCGCTGCGACGTTCGCACAGGCGATGGGCGGGCAGATCGGGCTGATACGCCACCGAGACGGACTGACGTTTTATGTTGATGTGCCGCTCAGCGAGCAGATGAGTTTATTATGAAAAAACTCCTGATCATCGAGGATGATCCACAGTGGGCGGCAGTGCTGGAGCGGTATGCGCTGGAGGTGGGGTATACGGCCCGAATAGTGGTGGCGGCTGGGCAGGCGATGGCGATGCTTGATGAGTGGCAGCCGGATGGCTTGGTGCTTGATATGTTGCTGGCGGGTGAGACGGGGATGGCGCTACTGAATGAGCTGCAAAGCCATGAGGATCTGGCACGGCTGCCGGTGGTGGTATGTAGTAATGTGGTGCTTGAGCTGGATCAGCTACGGCCGTTTGGCGTGCGGGCGGTGCTTGATAAGGCGCGAATGACGCCTGATGAGGTGCGGGCGGCGCTGGGGGCGCTTCGCGAGGAGGCGGAATGAAAGACGGCGAGCGGCTCAAGGCGATTGTGCTACGGCGGACGGATTACGCGGAAGCTGATCGAGTGCTGCAGTTACTAACGCCCCAAGGGCGGCGGGCGGTGATCGCCAAGGGGGTGCGCCGCGAGCGGAGCAAGCTGGCTGGCGGCATTGAGCTCCTGGCGCTGTGTGACGTGGTGATTCGTTCGGGCCGTGGTGAGCTGGGGCTGCTGACCAGTGCCAGGCTCAGCGCGTTTTATCGGCATATCCTCGAGGATTATGAGCGGATGCAATTCGCTTACCAGGCGCTCAAGCTGGTGGCACAGGCGACCGAGACCGTTGACGGGCCGGAGTGGTTTGCGGTGCTCAACCAGGTGTTGGCGTGGCTTGATCGGCCGGCGGTTGATCGGCTGCTGGTCGAGACGTGGTTTTATATGCAGTACGCTGGGCTGCTGGGTGACGAGCTTAATTTACGCACTGACGTGGCTGGGCGGACACTCACGAGCGATAAATCATATATGTACGATCCAAGCGAAAAGGCCCTAAGGCCGAGCGAGCAGGGTGACCTAACGGCCGATCACATCAAGCTGCTGCGCCTCATCCAAGCCAAGCCGCTAGAAAATCTCACCCACATCGGCGGCCTCGGCCCGGTCATCGCTAGTTGCTGGCTGGTAGCTAGGCAGCATGCCGCGGTGTAGTGTGTTCGACGGCAACCGTACCCAGGTGGTCTGCTAGTCTGGTAGGCAATGCGTTGCTGGTTGGCGCTTCTTGTTCATTGCTGTATAGTGAACAAAAATACTTCGCTTTTTCGTACAGGTTTTTTGCTATACCGGATTCCATGACACTATATCGCGTATCGTTCTCAAGACCAGTAGCAAGTTCTGATAGCTTCATGATAGCGTCGGCTCGCCGGTTAGTGCTTTCCTCCTCGCTATAATAGTCAAGCTCGGCTAGGTCGTGCGTAATTTGGGCGGCTCGCAGTCTGAGAAAGCCGGTGAAAAGGGTTGTTTTAGCGTCAACTAACATCTCGGCAATATGCTTGCCGACGACTGACAGCAGCGCCACTTTCTGTTCTTTGTCGATTTGTTGATGGGCATAATCGAAAACCGCCTGAACATCTGAGGGGCGTGATGATCTCTGTAGCCATAGTTTGGCAAAGGAGCTAGCTTCCTTTTCATTGACTATCTCTCGTAATGCTGGTGCAACACATATTTCAGGTACGGTAGGGCTGGGTTGTTGACTCTTTGTCGCATACCATGCGTTCTCAAATAACCGAGAGGAGGGCAAACTAGGAGTATCGCCGGGAGCAATGTTATCAAAGGATGTGCGATACTGCTCGAAAGCGACAGCAGCGCGCTCTCGTAGTGTTTCTGGCGTGGCGGCGTCCCCAATGATACTTTTATCGGTATTAATCTCAAGGAGTTTTTCAAGATAACTAGCGCCAATTAGTAGCTTTTGAATGTCCATTAGCCAGTAAATACGATTATCTAGATCTGGTGGGTAGTCAGTGAGAGTATTAAAACTTTGCCAAAACTCAGTCAGCTTTTGTTCGGGGGTGAGTTCGGGGTTACCGACGATTGCCTCCAGTCGTCGGACCAGATTACCTATAGATGCTTGGGGAGGGGTTAAGTCAGGACTATCGGCTAGAATATCACTAGTAATATTATGTCGTTGTGCGTATTTTTCACCCATATCACGTGCTTCCCTCGGCTCTTATTTCTTGAGCGTACCACGATAATTAAAGATATGTCAAATGTGCTATACTGGAGCAATAATGATGACAATCGTCGCGTTGCCAACGCGGAGAAAGGGAAGACTGTGAGTACTACAAAAATGGAAGACATTATCAGCCTGTGTAAGCGCCGCGGCTTTATTTATCAGGGGTCGGATGTGTATGGTGGCCTGAGTGGCACGTGGGATTACGGTCCGCTGGGCGTGCAGCTGAAGCGTAATATCATGAATTTGTGGTGGCGTAGGTTTGTTGACGAGCGCGACGATATGTACGGCGTTGATGCGGCGATTTTGATGAATCAGAAGGTGTGGCAGGCGAGTGGGCACGTGGATACATTTTCTGACCCATTGGTGGAGTGTAACCACTGCAAGGCGCGTTTTCGCGAAGATCACTTGCTCAAAGATCAACAGGAAAAGTTGGACGAGTACGAGGCTCTCACCGACAAGATCCAATGGTATCGCGAGCATGCCACGGCACCGAATTTTTATGACGAGATCAAAGAAAAAGAGCCCGAGTTGTTCAAGAAAATACTGGACATGGAGCTTGGCCCAAGTGAGATTGACCTTGAGGAGGCCAGTGATTTTGGGCTGAAAGAGTGGTCGCACGTACTGAGGGTGATAAAATGCCCTAACTGTGGCGTGCGAGGTGATTTTAGTGAGCCGCGACAGTTTAACATGATGTTCAAGACATTTGTCGGTGCTAGCGGACAAAATGAGCTGGCAATTGATGAGTTGACGGGGGGCGTCGATGGTAAGCGTAGTCCTAGTGGCATGAAGGCGATTACCTATGATCCACAGTCGATTTCTTACCTCCGCCCGGAAACCGCCCAAGGTATCTTCACCAATTTCAAAAACGTCGTCGATAGTTTCTACCCGAACTTGCCGTTTGGTATCGCTCAACAGGGCAAGGCGTTTCGTAATGAGATTGCGCCGCGCGATTTCGTCTTTCGCTCCCGGGAGTTTGAGCAGATGGAGATTGAATATTTTGTCGACCCTGAGCATTGGCAGGAGGCGTTTGATGAACTGCTGGCGGCGACGCATGATTTTTTGGCAGAACTGGGTTTGAAACAAGAGCACATCCACGAGCTGGACGTGCCGGCGGAGGATCGAGCGCATTACAGCAAAAAGACGATCGACATTGAGTACGATTATCCAATTGGCCGCGAGGAGTTGATGGGTATCGCGTATCGCACTGATTTTGACCTGATGAATATCCAGCGCGCCAGCGGCAAGAGCATGGAATACACCGTCAAGGGGACGAACACAAAATTTGTTCCGCACGTCATTGAGCCGAGCTTCGGTGTGGAGCGGGCGCTGATGGCGGTACTGTCGGGTGCGTATCGTGAGGACGAGCAAAACGGTGAAAAGCGGGTGTATTTGGCGCTGCCAGAGCATTTGGCACCAGTCAAATTTGCCGTTTCACCGCTACTCAAGAACAAGCCAGAATTGGTAGAGAAAGCCCGCGAAGTCTACGCCCAGCTCGCCAAAGTCAACCCCGGCCGAGTGATGTGGGACGACAACGGCAACATCGGCAAGCGCTACCGCCGCCAAGACGAAATCGGCACGCCGCACTGCGTGGTCATCGACTTCCAGACACTGGAGGACGGCACTGTCACCGTGCGCGAGCGGGATACGACGGAGCAGCGGCGGGTGAATGTTGAGGAGCTATAGATACTAGATATGAAAAAGCAAATTGGGTTTAAGGAGATAAAAGATTGATAAAAAATAGACCTGAGTTTGATAAAATTACATCGTTTGACGAGTTTAATAAATATTATTGGTATCGTGAAGAAATTTCACAGATATGCAAATCATTAGGATTAGAATATAGAGGTACAAAACAAGAACTCAATCACATTATTGAGCAGTACTTTAAGGGTAACCTGATTAAAAAATCATCAATAAAAAATGAAACAAAGCAAGTTGAAAATATTACTTTAGATACGCCATTACTTGAATGTGGTTTTTCTTTTAACGCAAAATTCAGAGAATATTTTTCTGCTTTAACGGGTATCTCACCATTTAAATTTACTGCTGATATGGCTACCGCTTGGAGAAAAGTAAAAAAAGAAAATGATTTGAGTTTTACCATTCAAGATATGCTAAAAGTTTATTATGGGAAATCAGATTATGCCAAGTATGATAATTCGGTTTGTCAATGGAATCAATTTTTA
>JABCOH020000024.1 GCA_013333695.2 Candidatus Saccharimonadota bacterium
AATAAAATGCAATGTTTGGTGGCTCCTCCCAGACTCGAACTGGGGACACAAGGCTCTTCAGGCCTCTGCTCTACCAACTGAGCTAAAGAGCCACAAACTTGCTATCTCATTGTACTAAAGTTGCCGTTATCTGGCAAGCCGCTATTTCCGCACGTAATGCGCTACATAGTCAATTTCGATATCGGATATAGCTGGCGTGAGTGGATTAGGCACGCCGCCGTCAACGGTCTCAGTATGGTTATTAATACCATTTGGGTTCATTGCTCCAGCCTGCACACCGAGGAACATCTGCTTATCAGTGACATTCGGATGATTGATACGGCCCCATTCTTTGCCGTCTAGCGTAAAAATGATATGATCCTTCTCGACAATGACGCCGTATGTGTGCCAGCTACTCATGTCGTGATTATCGAGAAATACTTGCTGTTGCTTGTTGTCCGGATCCCAGTGGTACGTTGCCTCAACACGAGGACCATTGACGCGCCCCTCAGCGAAATCAATCTCTGGCGGCCAGCCTTCGTCCTTTGGCCAGAGAAGGAATGCGTAGCCGACACCTTTGGCTTTCGGGAACTTGGCACGAACTTCCCAGCGACCACGTGAAGCGGTAAATACATCGCCCGAGCCGGCGCCGCCAGTGCTCCACTGGCCGTTCTCGTACTGAGTGCGAATTACCAGTTTGCCATCTCGAGTGAACGAATTGCGTTGTGACATCACGCCCATACAGCCGTGGCCAACCGCTGGATCGCCCCAGCCGTACTGCACCCATTTAGTTTGCTCGATCGATGAGTCAAAGCCTTCAAAATAATCAATCTGCCAGCCATCAATTGCCGCCTGGTTTCGGTCGTGGTTCGCCGGGCCGCTGGGCTTTGATGGCTGAGGCTGGCTTGGAACGCTACGCTTGCGCCTCTTATTGCTAGAGTTATTGTTTGATGAGCTGTTGTGCGGCAGTTGATTAGTCTGCTCAGTTGAGTCATGAGGGTCGCGACGTTCGGACTGTTGATTTGTGGTCTGGGCTTGATTCTGGCGCATCGTCTGCGTTACCCAATTGTGCTCAGCTGGCGTCGGTTTATTGTCAGTGTTTTGGTTGGGCTTGCTTGGTTGCTGATTGTCGTTCGTGGAGTTGGTATCAGAGTGAGAGCGATTATCGGTACTCAATGAGCCAGATGAGCCAGTCGGCGACGTAGTTCGGTCAGCGTATTTTGTCGCTTGGGGCGGGGCGTTATTTACCTGCGACAAGAAGTGCAGTGCACCAAGTGACAAGCCGCCGATGACGATTAGAGTTGCTATGCTAGTTGTAACCAGTTTTCGCTTCGTCATGTATCTATTGTAGCGCACTAAAATTATATGTCAAACTTTTAGCGTAAGCGTCAAGAAAATGCTGCAATATCCTAGTGGTTTGACCAGAAATCATGTATAATAACTTCATTGCGGGTGTCGTATAACGGCTATTATGTGACCTTCCCAAGGTTGAGACGGGAGTTCGACTCTCCCCATCCGCACCAAGTTGATAATTAATTAAGTTAATCCCGCCGCTCCACCGCGATCGTGCATTGTGCCATCAATGCCACCGCTGCGCCGAGTGCTGCGAGTGTTGGCAGCAGCAGTACACCGACCACGCCGGCAGTGACTGGGAATTCCATGATGCTTTCGCCTTTTTCGTTCTTGATGATAACGCGGCGGACGTTGCCTTCTTTGATAAGTTGCTTAACCTTCTCGACAACTTGATCGCCGTTAACGCTAAATTCTTCGGTATAGTTTTGTTTACTCATAATTGCTCCTTACTTTTTACTGCTCTTAGATAGTTTATTTATGATGACTTAGCTTTTTTGGGCTATATCTAGTATCTTGCGCCACAACTTTCGTGATTTATTAAGACTTGCTTGTAATGCGGTCTTATCTTCGGTTGAGCCAAACTCTAACATATTTGTAATATATGACACTGCCAAGCCATTATTTTCAAGTAGCGATAGCCACTTTGAATACATAGTCTGCTGATCGTGTATATCTATAGGCTCGTGTAGTGTCGCTGGTGATATAGCGCCAAGATGTTTTATCTCACCTAAATCAGAGCGACTTCTTACTTTGTAAACAGATTTATCATCAGCGCACTGCATGCGCCGCAGGGCACGTCTGGCAATTATGTCAACCCAATCTTTGCCCGGTACTATTGTTTTCAGATATTCTTTAAGACGTTTTTGCCCTTTTTCGTCTATCGCGCGGATGTCATCAGTATTCATCATATAAGTACACATCGTAGAGTAGATATCATACGGAGTGACGATTGTTTCTGGCGACAGGAGTATATCACGAGTCTCTACAGGAAATATATATCGTCCATTTTGAGTTGGATGGAATGCACCCCAGTGAAGAAAAGTGTAGTTATCTAGTCCAAGCGATTTGTCTAGTCTGCTAGTTTGCGATCTCCAATCCTGCCTGTCTGTCAAATCGCTTGGAGGAATTATACCCTCTGCCTGGAGGAGTTTAGGGTCGCTAGCAGTAGCATGTGACAGTTCAATATTAAGGAACATCTCTCTAACGCGCGCTAAAGCTCTTTGCTCGTGGATGTCAGGATTCCAATTAAACTCAGGATAGTTATATTTATTTGATAGTACTTTTTCGGGATCTATAACAGATTCCATCTTTGAAGGCAGTGATGTTTCAGATAACTCATGAGACTCAGACATTACTTAGAATATATTAACACATCCTTGAATATATTTCAAATCCAGGTTCTTAAAGTCAAGGTCAAGGTTAAGGTTAAATTAGGTAATTTTCTATTTCTTGCTGCCGCGAATCGCGTCAATCAATTCAATTGGGAAGAGCATCATTGTCTTTTGCGACGGTTCGGTGGAGATACGCTCCAGTGTATTTAGCGTACGCAGGTTAATCGCGCCTTGGGTTTTTGCCAGGATCTCTGCTGCCTGCGCCAACGTTTCGGCGGCAGCTTTTTCGCCGTCGGCGTTGATGATGTTGGCACGGCGTTCACGCTCAGCTTCGGCTTGTTTAGCCATGGCGCGCTTCATATCGCCCGGCAGCTCGATGTTCTGAATCTTGACATTCTCGACATCAATACCCCATTTGTCGGTCTCGGCGTCAACAATTTCCTTGATCTGCTGCGAGATCTCCTCACGCTTGGCTAAGAGGTCATCCATGTCGACGTTACCAGTAACGTCACGTAGAGCAGCTTGGGCAAATTGGCTGGTGGCATAAATATAGTTGGTCGTCTCTAGCACTGCCTTTGGCGCGTCGATCACCCGGAAATAGACCACTGCGTCAACGCCAACAGTAACGTTGTCTTTGGTGATGACTTCTTGTTTTGGTACGTCAATCGGTGTCGAGCGTACATCCACCATCATCATCGTCTGAAAAATTGGTATCACCACCCGCAAACCTGGCTCACGTACGCCAGTAAATCGTCCCAGTGTCAATACTACGCCACGTTGATATTGATTAACCACCTTGATGCCGCTCAGCACATACATAGCCACGATGACTAAAATTACTATTATTGCTATTTCCATATTGACCTCCTGTTTATAAGGAAATTATACGCCACGTATAGAATGGCTGGCAAGCGCCTTATTGATCAGCTCGTCAACCAACGCCCGTGGGCTGAGGCCTGAAGCTTCCCATAGCTTTGGATACATGCTGATGTTGGTAAAGCCGGGGATGCTGTTAATTTCGTTGAGAAAAATCTGGCCCGTTGGATCAAGGAAAAAATCAACTCGCGCCATACCGTGTCCACCAGTCGCGTGGTAGGCGGCCAGCGCGAGGCGCTGCAGCTCTGTCGTCACTGACTCGTCAATGTCAGCGGGGATAACAACGCGCGAGGTGCTAGTGGTACTGTACTTATCGTCGTAGCTATAAAACTCTTCGCCGGGAAGGATCTCGCCGGGCATACTGACGCGGGCGGATGTGCCGCGGCCGAGGACGGCTAGCTCGATCTCGCGGGCGGTAATCGCTTGTTCAATTAACACGGTGTCGTCGTGGCGAAAGGCTTCATCAAGCGCGGCGGTGAATGCTTCGGCTGAGTGGACTTTGCTGACGCCGACGGACGAGCCAGCGCGGGATGGCTTAATGAAAATAGGTGTACCAAGCTCATCGGCTATCTCGGCGAAGGTCGGTCGCGGCGCACCACTTGCTAGCGTTCGCCACGGCACAACCGGGACATGAGCGCCGAGCGGCCAGCCGCTTGGTCATGTCTTTGTCCATGGTGACGGCCGCCGAAAGGAGACTCGGGCCGACACAGGGAATATGAAGTAGCTGCGCCAGGCCCTGCACGCTGCCGTCCTCACCATTTTTGCCGTGAAGTACTGGAATTATCACATCAATTGGCAGCGGGTCACCGCCGTCGATGAGCAGCGAGCGCTGGCCGAGTTGTGGCGTTAAGCGTGGGCTTGGCTGGTTCCGTGCCTCGACCGTCTCGACGAGCCGCCACTCGCCAGCGCGGTCGATGTAGCATAGGTTTATGTCGTAGCGTGCTGTGTCCAGCGCCGCTAGCACATTAGCAGCAGAACTGATCGAGACCTCGTGCTCGGATGACTCGCCGCCAAATATGAGGAGAACGCGTAATCTATCCATTATCCTAGTATAGCGCATCGTGCCTTGGCAGGGCGAATTTATGGCGTGATATAATAAAATGATGATGGCGAGTAACAGGAACGAAAGGCTTAATAGATCGCTGGCACCTGAAGTCATTGGCAGTAGCGACTCGGTGGTTGAGTATGATAAGCGTGAGGTCGGCGCGGTACCATGGGTGTGATTACTGGCATGCTGATAGCTCTGCCAAGCGAGGCGTGGCACAATGTTTTGCCAGAAGTTGGCCAGCAGGCGATAATTTTTAGTGGCACGGCGGTGGCGATAGGGGGGTTGTGGCAGATATCTCAGGCTGTCCGATTGCGCGAATATAGCAAGCGTAGACCTGAGCTGCTTAGGGAGGCGCCGCCACCGGTTGGTAGTATCAAAGATAGCAGCAGGTGGTTAGATGAGCTGTTCGGGGAGCTCGACCAAAAGCGATTGGCATATGAGATGGCGGTTAAGACTGGTCGTACATCAGCCGTACCGCTGACTACTGACGAGGCGGAACGTCACGCGGCACTTGTGCGACTGACCAGTCACTGCTCTGGTGGCGCTGGTCTGGTCAATAGAGCAGCGGCGCAGGTTATACACTGGGCTGGCTGCGCGTTGCCGCCGGAAATGACAGCGGCCGGGCGGCGCCGGTCTCGTCGCGAGGCTGGTCACGCGGGAGCAGACAGCATGCATCAAACGACGCTGAATATGCTGGAGCAGTATGTGCCGCTGGATGGGATGACGTGGCGAGAGTACGTGGCGTCACCGGAGTTTGCGGCAGTTTGCGGAAGCGCTCAGCAGATTGATCAAGGGTTACGCTGGCGGGCAAAACCGTTCGGTCGGCGACCGGCTGATTGTTTTTCACACTTTTCGCAGTATCGGCCGCGAGAGGATAATTGGTGGTAATGGATGCGCGACAACCCCTGGCCGAGCAGATGCGGCCGCAAACTTTGGATGAGGTGATTGGCCAGAGTCATTTGTTAGGTGAGGGCGAGTTGCTTCGCCAGATTGTAAAGCGTGGTGAGCCGGTTAGCTTGATTTTGTGGGGGCCGCCAGGGACAGGCAAGACTACCTTGGCGCGGATTATTGCCTGCGAAGTCAATGCCGAATTTGTTGAGCTGTCAGCGGTGACTAGCGGCAAAAAAGATGTCGAAAAGGTGATTGAGCACGCTCGGCAGAATTGGAATTTAGGACTACGGACAATTTTGTTTGTCGATGAAATCCACCGCTTCAACAAGGCGCAGCAGGACGCGTTTTTGCCGCATGTCGAGAGCGGGCTGATTACTTTGATTGGGGCGACCACTGAGAATCCGAGTTTTGAGGTGATCACGCCGCTGCTCAGCCGGACGCGGGTGCTGGTGCTCCAACAGCTGACCAAAGATGAAATTATATTGGTGTTGAAGCGGGCGCTCAAAGTTTTGAAACAATCCAAACGGGTGTCGTCCAAAGCTTTGGATTATCTGGCGGAATTGGCGGACGGCGACGCGCGGGTGGCGCTGGGTAATCTGGAGTTGGCGCTGAGCTTTGGCGAGAAAGTCACGCCGGAGGTTGTCAAGGCAGCGGCTCAGCGTCGTTTGCCGGGCTATGACAAAAAGGGCGATGCGCATTATGACGTCATCTCAGCGTTCATCAAGTCACTGCGAGGTAGTGATGCGGTGGCCGCGGCGTATTATTTAGCGCGCATGATCGACGCCGGTGAAGACCCGAAGTTCATCGCTCGGCGGATGGTCATCTTTGCGTCAGAAGACATTGGGCTAGCTGGCAATGGTGCGCTGAGCTTGGCGGTCGCCACCTTTGAGGCGGTGGAGCGCGTTGGGCTGCCTGAAGCCAAATATAATCTATTCCACTGCGCTATCGCTCTGGCGCGCAGCCAGAAGTCGCGCGAGATTACTGATTTGATGAATGAGGCTTTTTCTCTGGCGCACAAGTACCCGAACTCGCCAGTGCCGCTGCATCTTAGAAATGCCGCCACTAAGTTAATGAAAGATTTGGGCTACGCCAAAGATTACAAATGGCAAGCTGGCTTCCAGCACGAAAAAGGATTTCTCCCAGAAGACATTCCGCGTCCGACCAAGAATTAGCTTATCTCGGGCAGCGTTCATCAAACCGATCATACAGCGCCGCGTACACGCCGTTAGTCCAGCCAAAGCCGTCTTGCAACGGATATTCACCGCCACCGCCAATGCGTGACTCGCTATCAACATCATATTTTTCGATCATCTTGCCCTGATCAGCAAAGACGCGCTCAGTCGAAGCCAGCCAGCGCTTTCTGATTTCCTCCGCTAGCTCGTTAAGTCCGTATCGCTTCAAACCGCAAACGGCTACCCACTGCAGTGGCGCCCAACCATTCGGCGCGTCCCATTGCTGACCATTATCAACCAGCGTCATCCGCAGCCCGCCGTCACGTAAAAACTCGCGTTCTAATTTCTCGGCCACGTGCTTGGCTTGTTTTTTGGTGGCGATACCACTGTATAGTGGGAAGACGCCGGCCAGTGTGGCGTGGCTCGTCTGATGACCGGTGCGGAAATTATAATCATAGAAAAAGCCGTCGGTTTCATTCCAACAGTGCTGGCGGATGCTCTCGGCCCGGCGCTCGGCCAGGCGAATAAAGCGTTTCTTGAGCGGCGCCTGACGCAGTACGCCGTAACAATGCGCGATCGTCATTTCTAGTTCATACAACAAACAGTTCAAGTCAACCGGAACAAGGTCGGTTGTCATAATTGTTTCAATGTCATGTGGATCATTGAACCAGCGCGAGCTGAAATCCCAACCACTCTCAGCCCCGGCCCGCAGGTCGAGGTAGACCTTGGCCTTATTGGCGGAGCGACTGTTCCGAGCAGTTTCGATATCTTCGCGGCGACTTTCTGGGCGTGGCGTGGCCTTGTCGTCGTAGTAGCGATTGAGTACCTGGCCATCAGGCATAGCTACCACGCGGTTGGTGGCCATAAAGTCGATACTCGAAAGCTTGCGTTGGCCTTTCATCCAGAATTTGTATTCGGCCAGCAGCGAGGGGAAATACTCGAGGTAAGTCAAGCTCGGGGCGCGCCGGCCGGGCTTGCTGGCGAGGAGCTTGACCATCGCTGCGAAAAACGGTGGCTGGCTGCGACTGAGGAAGTACGTTCGATTGGCAGTCGGGATGAAATCAAAGCGCTGAATCATGTATACATAATTTTTCATCATGCCGTCGATCAGCTTCCACTTGCCGTCCACCGCCAGACCCAGCATGATAAAATACGTATCCCAATAAAACTGCTCGGCGAACCGACCGCCCGGCACCACGTAATCATGCGGCAGGGCGATTAGCGAACCCTTCGACTTGTGGGCGCGGCGGATGAGCAGCGGCCAGAGATTGGTGACGTGCTGTCTGGCAGAGTCTGCCTGGACAAAGCTCACCTTTTTGATCGGCGATTCAAATTCATAAAAATGCAGCTTTACAAATTCATCCAGCCGAAAGTTCGGATCACGTCGGGCCAGGCGATACTCCTGGAGGATGCGGGTGGCGCGCTTTCGCGGCACGAGATCAACAAAGGTTTTCCCGTCAGCAAACACGCGGTGCGACTGTACTTCATGAAACAACTGCCCGAGCTTTTCGTCGGGATCTTTGCGGTCGATTGGCGTAATGCGCTGGGCGGTGCGTGCTAACGTGCGCTTGATAATTGTTGTGGTTTTTTTGGGAAGCATATGGTTAAGTATAGCGTGTTACCGTGGGATAATCTATAGTAACATTAAGTTTCTTATGTATTTTGTCAATCGGGAGTTTGTCGGGGTGGGGTCTACCGCTTGGCGGCGCGCTTTCGCTCATTAGCGTCAAGGTAGCGTTTACGCAGGCGCAAAGATTTTGGCGTCACTTCCAGCAGCTCGTCGTCCTCGATGAAGTCGATGCATTGCTCCAGGCTAAACTGCGTAAATGGCGTCAATTGCACTGTGCCATCCGACGATTTGGAGCGCATGTTGGTTAGGTGCTTAGCCTTACAGACGTTAATTTCAATGTCTTCTTGGCGGTTATAAATACCGACGATCATCCCAGCGTACACTTCCGTGCCCGGCCCGACCAAAAGTTCGCCGCGTGCCTCAGCCGCCTGCAGCGCATACGGCGTTGTCGTGCCAGCTTCAAAGGCAATGAGTACGCCGCCGCGGGTTTTTGGCAATTTGCCGCCTAGCGGTTGATAGCCGTACGGCAGGGAATTCATAATCACCGTGCCTTTGGTGGCGGTCAACAGCACGTTTCGTAGACCGATCAACGCCCTGGTCGGCAGCACATAGGTGATGCGAGTAGCGCCGCTGGCGGTGGTTTCTTGCGACTTCATTTCAGCGTGGCGCGCACCCAACTCTTGGCTGATCGCGCCGATGAATTCGCTGCTAATTTCGATTTGTAATTCTTCAATCGGCTCTTTTTCGACGCCATCCTCGGTGATGGTCACCACTTGTGGCCGGCCGACTTCAAACTCAAAGCCCTCGCGCCGCATGGTCTCGATCAAGACGCTGAGGTGCAGCTCGCCGCGGCCAGATACCGTAAAGCCGATGCCATTTTCTTCGACGCGCAGCGCCACGTTGGTCTCCAGCTCCCGCCGCAATCGGTCGCCA
>JABCOH020000025.1 GCA_013333695.2 Candidatus Saccharimonadota bacterium
CTCCCCTTTGGAATATCAATTACTACAGCAAAAAACGACAAGAGAATATTAACGCCAGAGATTAATCCAAGATATTGTTTTACTAATGCCCCATTAAACGGTGATACTTTTATTTTCATAATCTACGAATTCAGTCTTAATAAATATTATTAAATTATACCGGAATAAGACAATATTACCACTCCTCTGGAGTTACGTACCGATTTTAGGTTAACGTTTACTCTAACCGTTAGAGAAACTTCATATTAGCTACCGTCTTGCTCACAACCAACCATTTACAGCCTTTTTACAGCCCCACCCGCTATACTCACCAACATGAATATTCACAAACAACTCACTACCTTTGCCGCCATCGGCGCTCTCAACACCGCCGTTGATGTCACAATATACACTCTGTTGATATGGCTCACCGTGCCGCTACTATTGGCCATCATTATTTCAACCACCGCAGGAATGATCTGTAACTATGTTCTCAATAGACGATTCACCTTCAAAACCAACCACCGGCCAATCGTCCAGTTCATCTACATCACCATCACTGGCCTGTGGGTTTTACAACCAGTCGTCATATGGCTGCTTATCCAACTGTTCGAGATAACCAGCACACTCGGCTTAAGCATGGCAAAATTAGCCACCACCAGCATCAGTCTGATATGGAATTTTGTGTGGTGCCGAATCGTATTTCAAGGAACAAAGAAAAAACACCTCCGTAGAAGTGTCTTTTCTTGGCTCCGGGGGCGGGGTTCGAACCCGCGGCCTATTGGTTAACAGCCAACCGCTCTACCGCTGAGCTACCCCGGAATATGTGTTGTATTATAGCGAGTTTTCAATCAGTTGTAAAGTTACCGACGGACAATTTCCAGGGCTTTTTTCAAGATTTCTGCCTCCAGGCGCGATTTATCATCATCCGCCGCTTCCCGCTGCTTAATCTCCTTCACCAAGTTTTGCCACCACGCCTCTTTTTCTGCCTGCCGCGGTACCAACGACCGTATCTCGCCGTCGCGCTTATCTAACATCCCGGCCGCCACCAAATTATCAACATGCTTCGCCACCGTTGAGACTGACTTATACCCCAGCGCCCGCATAATTTCCCGCAGCGTCGGGCTATAGCCATTGCCCTTGATAAATCCATCAATGAAATCCAGCAGTATTTTTTGCTTTTTTGTTGGCTGCATGCTTTTAGTATAACCTGCCCGCACTATTTGCGCTATACTAAAGAGGTGAAGCGAATATCATCGACGATATATGTGTGGCTGCTGGCCGCCGTGCTGTTTGGTGGCGCGCTGTCACTACAACCGAGCATCAGCCTGGCGATGCTCGATTTTCCGTCGTTTCGCATCGGACTATATCAAGTGGCGGTAGTTGGCGTGGTTGGCTGCGGTCTCGGTATAATGGTGCGCCAGCGACTGCGGCCTCGCGGGCGATGGTGGTGGCTCGGCATTGGCATGCTGGCTATCACTAGTATCGTTGGGCTGCTATTATCCTATGTCCGAGCGCGTACCGCATTATATACGGCATCGCTTTTATTGCTACTAATAACCGCGGTATGTGCTGCCCTGATGTACCGGGCATTATCGACGAGTGATCAGCGCCGCCTCATGACAATTGGCCTGTGGAGCGGCGTCGTGTTTGGTATATTAGCAGTGCTGCAGCTTATCATCGCCCACATTGAACCAACAGCGTTCGGTACGCTCTGCTCGGGTTGTCACGCCGGCGTGTTTGGCTTTGTCAGGATCAATCTGTTTGCCGCTGAGCCGCAATTTTTAGCAAGCAGCCTGCTACCAGCCCTGTTCGTCGGACTGTGCTGGCGAGAGAGGCGGCGACTGGCAGGCTGGAGCGTTTTTGGTAGCGGCGTGGCGATCAGCCTGACGTTTTCGCGCGGCGCGTTTATCGCGATAGTCGGTGCGGGCATCGTATATGGTATCGTCCGCTGCTGGCAGCGATGCAGAAGCGAGGCTCGTTCTATTGACACCGTGGAGCCTATTCGTCGTGACGCGTGGCGTCAACTCGGCATCATCACGGCCGGATTCGTGATTGGATGCACTCTACTGCTGGTATCAGCGGTGGTTCGCTATCACGACACGCCGCACATTGCCTATAATACTGCAGTGAGCATGCTTGACCAGTTGTCGCTCGGCCGCATCAAATTACCGCAGAAAAATACCATCCCGACGCCGGGCAGCACACCCTCACCGCAAGCACCACCAACCAACGAGACCACGGCACCGCAATCATCACCGTCACCGCCCGCCACCCAGCCAAACCCGCTCGCACCATCAGCCAATTTCCAGCCATCGGGTTTCGTCGCCGCTTCGGCTAATGACCGACTCAACGCCGCTCGACTGGCGCTCCGAGCCTGGGCAGCAAGTCCACGCACCATACTCTTTGGGACTGGCCTTGGCAATCTCGGCAGTTTTATCCAACATCAGCTACACCAGCCGGTGTCGACCGATCATACGGTGTATATTTTCTACGTTTTACTGCTGAGTAATATCGGCGTTGTCGGTATGATACCACTACTAGCACTGCTTGCCGTCACGCTATGGCGCAGTGGCCGATGGCTACTAAAACCGTGGGGGCGATTCGCCTTACTGCTAACAACGGCTATCGCTATCCACTTTTGGTTTTTTGGCAGCTTGATCAACTCGGTGCATTGCCTTGCATGGATTGGTATTTTCTTGTATAATCACCCCAAAGGTCATGAAGAAGAACTCTGATTTTTACTTCAAATTGGTGTTGATCGGACTGGACGTACTGGCGCTAGTTGGTGCGTTCACGGCGGCATACATCATGCGCGTATCACTCGACACGCGGCCCTTCCATGTACAAATCGGGGCGCTGGAGTTTATCACGTCGATTGTACTGATGCTGCCGCTGTGGGTTGTCTTGTTCTCGTTTTTTGGGCTATACGACCGTGAGCACTACATTCATCCGCTGCGTGAATTTTGGCGGCTTGGTATGGCGGCGGTTTGCGGCATCATGATGATGATCTCCTTTAGCTTCTTTAGCAACACACCGCTCTTTCCGGCCAAGATGGTGGTGATTTATGCGCTGATCATTAGCTTTGTCATCTTGCTCATCCTGCGCAGCGTGGCCAATATCGTGCGGCTACATCTGCTGCGCAAAAACATCGGTATCAAGCGCGTGGCGCTGGTCGGCAACGCCGAATCGACGCGGACGCTGGCCGAGTTTATTAGCGCCCATCCGTCAACCGGCTTTCATCTCAGTGCTATTATTTCTAAAGACGGACTAATCCCGCCACGGCTCAAGGGTTTGCGGCGTTCGACATTGGCATCGGCCTTGACTCGCGATAAAATTGACGCCATTATCCAGACCGACACCGCCCGCAGCGAAGCGCACTATAACTTGGCCGAGCAGCACTATCTCGATTTTTATCAAGCGCCAGCCCTCGACGGTCTGATGACGGCACGGCATACGGTCGAGATTATCAATTCCGTGCCGCTGGCGTACATTCACCCAACGCCGCTGGCCACCGGCTACGGACGCGTGGTCAAACGGTTGATGGATCTCATCGGTGCGACCATCGGCATTATTATCACCTCACCAATTATGCTGCTAGTTGCAATCGCCGTTAAGCTCGGCGACCCGCGTGGCCCCGTACTGATGCATGGGCAGCAGCGGCGACGCTTGACTCAGTTTAATCGCCCGTTCAAGGTGTATAAGTTTCGCTCGCACTACGCCAAGTTTGACGGCAAGACTGACGAGGAGGTGTTCGCGATGATCGGCCGACCAGAGCTGATCGACGAATATCGGCAAAACGGTGATAGGCTCAACCACGACTTTCGCGTCACACCGGTCGGTCGTTTCATTCGCCGATTTAGCCTCGACGAGTTGCCGCAGTTATTTAATGTTATCAAGGGCGATATTAGCCTCGTTGGGCCGCGGGCGTTGGTGCCGCACGAGCTGAGTAATTACGAGAAAAAGCACACGCTGCTGACAGTCAAATCTGGCCTGACTGGACTGGCGGTTGTGTCGGGGCGGCGCAGTATCGGCTTTGAAGAGCGGCGGCGCCTGGATCTCTATTATGTGCAAAACTGGAGTTTGTGGCTGGATATCACCATCCTCCTCAAGACCTGCCTGGTCATCTTTAAGAAGGAGTCTTGATGCGCACCCAGCCGACCATCGCGATCGTTCACGACTGGTTGTATGGCGGCGGTGCCGAGCAAGTTGTCCTGGCGCTACACCAGCTCTATCCTGACGCCCCGATTTATACCTCGTACTGTTCCCGAACGTGGCGGCAAAAACTTGATAACAAGGTGGTGACCGGTTATTTGCAGCATTGGCCATTTGCCCAGCTCAGGCGACTACTGCCGGTGCTCAGGCAGCGGTGGTTCGCGCGGCTGGATTTAGGGCAATTTGATATTATCATTTCCAGCTCTGGTAACGGCGAGGCCAAGTTTATCCGAACCACCCGCCCCGATCAACGACATATCTGTTATTGTCACACGCCGACACATTTTTATTGGCGGCACTATCAGGAATACCTGCGTCGACCGAGTTTCCGGCCGCGGTGGCTGGCGCGGCTGGGCCTACGGCTGCTGGTCCGACCCCTCAGGAGGCGTGACTATCAGGCAGCCCAGCACGTTGATGTTTTCTTGGCTAATTCCACCGCCATTCAAGCTGATATCAAGCAATTTTATGACCGGGACAGCATCGTCGTCTTTCCGCCGGTGCAAACAACCAGCTTTATGGCGCTTGCAAAGACTAGGCCGCGCTCCGTGACGCTACCTGCCCGACCACGCTGCGTAGTGTGGGGACGCCTGGTGCCGATGAAGCGGCTAGACTTGGTAATTCAGGCCTGCCAGCAGCTTGGTTGGCCACTGGACATTATGGGCGATGGGCCTGATCGCGAGCGGCTGGAGAAGCTGGCGGGTGACTCGACGCGCTTTCTTGGCTACGTCAGTGACGAGGCCCGAGCCGCCGCCATTCAGCAGGCCGACCTATTCCTATTTACCGCCCACGAAGACTTTGGCGTCGCACCAGTTGAAGCCTTGGCCGCTGGACTGCCGGTGGTAGCATATCAGGCCGGTGGCGCACTGGACTATATCAACCCTGGTAAGAACGGCTGGTTTTTCGCTGAACAAACCGTTGAGAGCTTAGTAGCAACGCTACAGACACTGCCTGGTCAACAGATCTCGCCGCGGGCCATCGCCGCCTCTGCTAAACCATTTGCCGAACATGCCTTTACGCTCGCCATCAAGAAAATTGTAACCAACGAAAGGAGGGGCGCTCATGCGTATCGCCATTGATGCTCGGACGCTACGGACGAGCACCGGCCGTTACGTCGAACGGCTGATTCACTATCTACAAAAAATCGACAACCGAAATGACTACATTATTTTGCTCAAGCCAAAGGACATGGACAGCTGGCAGGCTGATAACCCGCGCTTTCAAAAAGTCGCCTGTCCATTTGCTGAATTTTCATTTGCCGAGCAACATGGCTTTAAGAAGCAGCTGGAGGAGCTGCATCCAGATCTCGTGCATTTTGCAATGGTTCAGCAGCCCGTGTGGTACCGGGCCAGCCCAGTCGTCACCACTATGCAAGACCTGACCACCGTTCGGTTCAACAACCCCGACAAGAACCCAGCGGTCTTTTGGGTGAAGCAGCAAATTTATAAATGGGTCAATAAAAAAGTTGCCCGAAAGTCGGCTCATATCATCACCATTTCTGACTTTGTCAAGCGTGACTTGGTGAACTTTACCGGAGTCAGTCCAGATAAGATTACCGTGACGCTTGAGTCCGCCGACGAGCTACCAAAGGGCAATAATCCGGTTAAGGAGCTAGTTGGAAAAAAGTTCATCATGTATGTCGGCCGGCCGACGCCGCATAAAAATCTGCGGCGGCTGATTGACGCGTTTGAGTTATTGCAACAAAAACACCCCGAGCTGATACTGGCGCTGGCTGGCAAGAAGGATGGCAACTACGCTCGCCATGAGGCGTACGTTACTGAACGCGGTATTACAAATGTCGTCTTCACCGGTTTTGTGTCGGACGAGCAACTGCGCTGGATGTACGAGCATACGGCCGTGTATTGCTTCCCGTCGCTGAGCGAGGGCTTTGGCTTGCCGGGTCTCGAAGCCATGCTGCATGGCGCGCCGGTCGCCTCGAGCACCGCCACTTGCCTGCCAGAAACGCATGGCGAGGCAGCTCACTACTTTGACCCGTATAGTGTCGAGGACATGGCGCAGGCAATTGACGAGCTTCTAACGGACGAGAAACGACGCTGCGAACTTATCGAGAAGGGTAAGCGGCACGTTAAAACCTTCTCGTGGCAGCGAATGGCCGAGCAGACACTGGCGGTGTATGAGCAGTATGGCCGCAAAGAACCCAACTCATAGCGGATGATCCTGGCTCATTCACACGAGGCACTTACGTCTGTAACCATAACTTTTTAGACTGCGGCTCGGCTGCTGGGCTATCTTTGCAACTGCTTTGCGATGTCACCACACTTGGCGGCCACATCCCGCCGCGCCACCAACACACCGTCTGGCGTGTTGACCACCACTACATTGTCAAGGCCGATCACCGCCACCGGCTTGTCTGGCTGCTCATTACGAATATAGGTATTGGCGACGTCGATGGTATGAATGTTGTCACCATATGCGTAATTACCCGCCTCGTCTTTGGCGACCGCATCATGTAGATCCTTGAAATTACCGATATCCATCCAGTCAAAGCTGGCCGATACCATAGCCAGCTGATGAGCTTTTTCGATCAGGGCGATGTCGATGACTTGATTATCCAGCGCCAGGTACGCGTAATTATAAGCCTCGCTACCAAAGTCAGCAATTGACGCTAACGTCTGGTAATTTGACCACAAGCCCGGAGCACTCCGCTGCAT
Source organism: Candidatus Saccharimonadota bacterium (assembly GCA_013333695.2). Lineage (GTDB taxonomy): Bacteria > Patescibacteriota > Saccharimonadia > Saccharimonadales > Saccharimonadaceae > Nanosynbacter. The sequence continues at coordinate 6,864 of JABCOH020000025.1, forward strand.
TTCATTCATAAACACGTTAACTGAGCCAACAAAGTAGCCACAATTCCACAAATAATTTCCCGACTCAACATACTGCTTCGCCGTCTCGTAATCAGGCTTCTCCTTGAACGACTCGACATTATAGACGCCCGCTTGAGCATCAATCACCCCATCGCGCTGAATATAACCAAAGCCAGTCGACGGGAAGGTCGGCTCAATGCCGATCAGCGTAATACACTGCTGCTCGGTCGACACCCGGCCTGCCGTAGCAAACGAACGGGCAAACCCTCGAGTGTCGCGCACATTATGATCAGAATGAATAAAGGCAATCGGCTCAGTCCGGTCATGATGGCGATTAATATAATCCAGGGCCAATACGATACAGTGCGCTGTCCCCCGCCGTCCCGGCTCGATCAAAAAGGCCTCGTCCGGCAGCTCTGGCAGCTGCGTCCGTAGCGCCTCGGCGTGGCTAGCCTCGGTCACCACATAAATTGTATCACCCAGCTTTCTGGCCCGGTCATAGGCTTGTTGGACCATGGTGCGCTCACTAGTTAACGCCAAAAGTTGTTTTGGTTGAGTGGAGGTTGAGAGTGGCCAGAGACGCGTACCTGAACCACCGGCAATAATTACAGCTATCATACTATATAGTATACCGAGTTAGGCACACAAACGCCACCTATTCTTTAGAGGATTCTGTATCCATATCACAATGAGCCACTAGCGGGACCTGTCAGCGTCAACACCGCCCTCGTAGCCAAATAACATCGCTATAGCTTCTACCCTACCAAAGAACTGCTGTATCCGCTCAATCGTTGGATCTTTTGGCATTAATGTAAGCTCTTTTAGTATCATTTCGCGCAGAACAGCCTTCTCGGCATCAAGCTCACTCAGCAATTTGATGCGCTGTATCTCGGCTGCATAGTCCTGAGGAGCCTCAGACTTCTTTCCTAGTAATATGTGGGCCTGCATTCTAGCTTGTTCGTAGCGCTTTTGGTCAAAGTCTAGATTATCCGTTTCCTGCTCAACCATTGACTTTGGATACATCAGGTCGACCTTAATTTCACCGACACGCTCTCCATTGGCCATTGCCGCCAGAACAGTATAGTACATATATAGCCAGTTGTTCATTCCCGGTGCATCTGAAGGATAATCTAATAGGTGCTGCATCCCTTGACGATTATAGCCCCGTGGACCAGCGAGTGCATCCGCCGGCATTCCTAGTATATACTTGAATAACCAGCCGATCAATTCCTCTGTACGCCGCTGGAATGGCGGCATTGATTCTTTCGAAGCCTCCGTCCGTCCGATAACGACAACTGAATACTTATCCAGCATCCTGCTAATCTCTTCTGCAAACTCTGGCATCGACGGCTTTTCTGGCTCGGAGGTGATGATTTTATTTCCACCTTGATCTATGACATATCCTGCACCCCGCCGCCGCTGATGGGGAATTCCTAACGCACAGGCAGTCAGTACGGTAGCCCCGCGCGCACGCAAGGCACCTGCAACTTTACTATCTGGCGATCCATCGACCACAACAAATGGTAATTCCAACTCTTTCCACTTTTTCGCCGTATCAAGTGCAATCTCAAAGCGAACATCGTTAAGATCAGTATAATACGTCCCCGTCACTCCGACAACTGGTGCTCCATCTATAGGAGGGCTATTCCTTGGACTCATGCTCTCATTTTAACACAAAAGTTTAATTTGTCAATAACAAATCTGGTCTCTACCCTTCAAAAACGCTTTGTACGAACGATACCGCGTCTTCTACACGCTTCACGTTCTCACCCTGTTCGCCCGGACGCATTTCGATTGACACCACGCCCTCATAGCCAATGTGTTTTAGCGCATCAGCTGCGGCACGATAATCAACATCGTCTCGATCATAAACTCGATCAAGCATCGGAGCGCTAACGTGAAAATGCTTCAAGATATCGCCATTGTTTCGTATCGATTCGCCAATATCATCGCCAGCCAGCGCCATACATGCCGTGTCAAGATGCAGGCCGATCCCCTCTGAGTTAACCATACGAACAAGCCGCGCACCTTCATCTGCTGTTGTCACGTAGTCACAATTATATTGAGGTGCATTCGGTTCGATGCAGAGCATGGTGTTATGCTCCTTGGCGACATCACCGAGTTCGGCGAAGAAGCGGCTTGCGATGCTGTCCGCTTCTTCTACTGACATCGCACCGCGCTGTCGATTCTTTGGCGAACCAAACACCAACCGACCAGCACCCATATCCCCAGCCAATCGCAAAAAGTCAGCCAAATATTGCCGCATCTCGTCGCGAAGTTCGCTTGATTCAAACATCTTCAGATCAGGGCGCGCAAACAACATCGACTGAAAGGCTACAATCTCAATACCATACCCCTTCCACCACTCGACATATTCGTTAATTTGCTCGGGAGTTGCCCTAGTCGGATCATCCCAACGCTTTGTCGGTGCGATCTCGACGTAGCGTACGCCAAGCTCCCGCAGCTTTGCGGCGACGTCCGCTTCTTCTTCATTTGTCCATGCGATGTTTGATATAGCTAGTTTCATATGGTAATTATACCACTATTTATCCTATGGGCTATGCCGCGAGACCACATTGCTTTTTAAAGATTTCGATCTCCTCCTTAAGAACCTTCGGGTTCAAAGGACCTCTCATTTCGATTGATACCCAGCCATCATAATTAGCCCCTCTGAGAGCATCCATATAGCCTCCCTGGGGAACCTCCGGCGCAAGTGAAAGCCGCTTCAGCTCCGGAGCGCTGGCATCAATACCGCGTACACTATCTCTATGGTTATGAATCAGTGAAGCCAAATCCCCCGGCGCGTCCCCAGCACCATACATCGCCGCTGTATCAGGATGAATTCCAAACCCCGGATGGTCGATGCGATTAGCCAGTTCCCTGGCCTGTTCTAAGTTTTCCACGAACTTGTTGCCATAGCCTGATAGCGGCTCGAATGCTATCTGCGTCTTGTTATCATGGGCCGCAATAGCAACTCCGCCAAACAGTTCAGCCACTCTCTCCATAGCCTGCTTGTCACTAAGCTCTCCTGGGTTACGCAGTCCCGGTGAACCAAATGACATCGAGTCTGCACCGAGTGACCTAGCAAGGTCGGTTAGTCTCTTTAGGTGTTCTGTTAGATTTCTACCCTCTTCTTCGGTACCGAAAATCTTCGCGTTCTCTCCAATCCCGTATGTCAACGATTGCAGCCCAACAACCGCCAGACCGAGATCCCCGAGACGATTGCGATATTCTCCAGCTTTCCGCTTCAAAGTCCCAAGTCGATCTTTAAGCTCCTGTCCAGATAGATTGGCAATCTCTGGTAAGCTTGGCCAAATAATCGTCGGCGCAACCACAAGACCTTCAACACCACTCTGCGACACGCACTTCAGTGCTGCTTGTTGATCTTTACCAAAGGCAATATTCGAGATGGCAAGCTTCATTGACTCTTTCGAACTCATGACCGCATTATACCATGATTACTTATTTTTTGCAACAAACTCCTTGATGCCAGCTAGCTCCTCTGCCTTTGTATATAGATAATTGCCCTCGCCGCCATACACCTCAGCGTATTTACTGTGCATATCCCAGTAGGCCGGTGTTACTCCTTCTGGTGTGTTGGTAAACTCTATACCAAAGGCAACCTTGGCGACTTCCCGCGTGCTGACTGGCGGCGTCGCAAAATTAACCAGCGGCAGATTATTCTCGAGAGCAATGGTGATATCGCGCCAAATATTGGCGAGATTGTAGTACTGATACATACCATCAGCATGAATTTTTTCAACCATGTTATTGTTCATCAGATCATAAATAACATTTTTCTTCAGTCCGTCGCCAAATAGTCCCGGCAGGCGAACAATTGTTGTGTCAAAGTTCTCACGACAGAATTGCTCAAGATAGTATCTATTGACCCCATATGGTAATAGTCCTTCTGTCTCAATAGGCGTATCTTCGTTAGCTCCATTTGGGTTTTTATAAACGCCAACCGTCGAAATCAGTACAAGCTTCTTAATCTTTGCCTTTTTGATGTGTGAGATAAACCCTTCAATCTCCGCCCGGTCGACCTCTGGCTCCTGATTAATCCGCCACATTTCAGCACGGTTTGCGGCACTCACCACCAGGTCGTATTCCTGGCCCTCAATATCAGCTATATTTTTGCTGTTATAATAATCGTCAAACTCGTGTTGACTCTTTATATTCCCACCGACAAAGCCAGTGTACCCAATTAAGGCAGTTTTCATAGTATATTCCTCCTATGTCTCATTATGTCAAATTCCAGATAAAACACAACGATAGCCAGTATGGACATGCGGCACTATCAATTATAGAATGGTTTAGGTACTATGAAGAAACCTAAAATTTTAGGCCAGATAACTCTTAAACAAGCACTGCTTTTTACCGCGGTATTCGTAAGTATTGCCCACTTGTTGGTTTTCGTAGGCTACGCTGTGTTCGCAGCTCTCGGGAATGGCCTGGCGATGGATTCCTATGCGGCCAATGGGACATTCCAACTATATAACCCTCTCCGGCGGCTGCTTGATGGTGAAGTTTTAGCACGAGACTTTCCATTCTTTCACGGGGTAGGAGTTCCCCTGCTTCACTTCCCCTTGTTCTACGTCATGGGTCACAACTTGTTTGCTGTGGAGGTCGCAAAGTTGTTGCTGTCGCCGCTCTTATTCCTCATCTCGTCTTTCTTGCTATTTTGGGCCTACTTCAGAAACGTAAAGAAAGCAGTCTTTACAACAAGTATATTTACCGTCATTTCACTACTGTGCATCGATGCGATTTGGGCGGGTAATTCCCTCCTGGGCCTTAGGACAGCATTTCCATTTATTACAGCAGCGTTTATGTTGTGGCGCCCAGACTGGCATGTTAATATCGGCAAACATAAGACGAGAGTCGACTTTTATTATCCTATTCTCTATACCCTCATGGGGATTTCCGTCGCGTGCGGAACCGAACAGGGTCTAGCATTTATGCTTGCTTATGTGCTCATCAGGGTAATTCAGTATATTCGTTCCAAGGAAACGATAAAAAAGCGGGTGCTGGCGTTTGTTGGCGAGTTATTCGGTATAGCACTGGCCACATATGTCGTGCTTTCAATTATGACGCTTGGCCACGCACACGAGGCACTTTACTATGCACTCGTTGAAGTTTCAGGCGACCAAGGATGGTACTTTGGCGCTCCGCCGAACAGTTTTTTGCAATTAAGCAATCTTGATCAGTTATTCACCAACAGGATGCTATTCTACATGCTGCCCATCATTATCGGCGGTGTTGTTGCCTATATAATTGGTGTAAAGAAAGCTCTACTGTCCAAAAAAGAAACGTTCGTTTTCTCTATCTTGCTACTATATGGCCTGGTGGTGTTTGCTGTTTCTGCCACTGGTTACTGGGCACCCAGTGCGCAGCTCATACCACTGGAGCGAGCAGCAGGAGTTATTCTTGTGGCGATAGCAACTCGTGTGATATATAACCTGATCCGAGCAAAAAAATCGACTCCTAACACTAAAGGTAAAGGCTTCTCGGTCTTAGCATTCGGGTTGTTGCTTGGTAGCATCATCGCCCTAGGATATAACACTGCGGTATTTCTACAAAAAATTGATTGGATGCCGCTAAGACACATTATTACCGAGTCAAAAAAGGCCAGGCATTCTACTGATGATGCTGAATATGTCAGCACCGCCTGGAGGAAGCGCCTCGAGGCCTTTGCTCCACATATTGAAAAGGGGGCACGTGTCTGGTCTACCTACACCAGTGTTTATGATTCGATTCGCCAACAGAAGAATGGATCTTCGGGGGGTGAAGACTATATTATACACGCCCTAGGCCCCGCCAGAAGAAATCACTACACTCAAGATTTTATAACCCAAAAGCCTGATTACGTCATAACCCTAAGTCCCTCATATTTTAAGTATGAGGAGTGGCTGTGGACTCGTCACTGGGCATTTTATAAGGAGCTTCAGGATAACTACACTATCATTGCAACAAATGATTCTCATGTTTTGTGGAAACGCCGGGCGGGTACTGCGGCACAGAAAAAGACGAGCCATCCGAAACACCACATACAAAAAGACGCAAACGGAGATTATGTCATTACTGCTGGTGCCGCAAACAATATACGCGTGTTTGAAGTGTCGGTTCGCTACAATGCTAGAAGCATTCTACCCATGACCGCTAAATTACCGAGATACCTCCTAGAATTATCTGGATCATCACTACAAAAACATCCTGTGTCGCTACCACAATACGACACGAGCTGGAGCTTTCCTGTGGCACTGGCACCAAATGATTCATCCATACGAATTTCGCCAAAAGTTTATAGTTTGATACCGGGGGCTTCTCTGGAAATACAAGACGTATCTTACCGCGAGGTCACCGCCCAAAACAACCTGTACATCTATCAAAGTAACTTTTGCCTACATAACGCTAATAAATGTGAAGGGATTAATAAACGCTAGCTACGAGCGGCGGCCTTCTTTCTTTGGTCGACTTAATATTATCGTGAATAGTCCGGACAATATCGTTGCAAAGACCGACCAGTAAATATACCGATAATCAACCGCCACAGCCATAGGAAAGTATGCCACGATATATATAAGACCCGACAAAGCCACCGCGCGGATAAAGTGTCGCTGTACCTGTTCTCGTATTCTCCCGCTCTTATAGTAAATGAAGACAAGGACAGCAAGATATAGCCATGGCTGAAAAATCAGAGGGATATTCGCCTGGGCACCGCCTTTAACATATGCCGCTAGACCACTAGTAGCATATTCATTCTTTACCGCGGCACCGACCTGGTTTTGCTCAATTCCAGGCTGAAAAATATACATACGCTCTGGTTGCGGAAAGAGAAATATCGAAAAAGTCGCCAACCGATATGATGCATATTTTATTGGATGTTTTATGATCGTCGATAGCCAATCATTAAATACACCTTGATGTTCATTTTTGAGCGCTTCTCGCTGGGAAGCCGTTGTACATATGATATAAGAATTCATGATATCTTTTGTTTTATCGCGACAGGTACCATGAATTTTTTTATACATAGACCACCGACCGTGATGTTCTCTATCAAAATTAGCAACGTGAACTATATCGTCAAGCTGCACAGCGGTAATTGGATGAGTTTTTTCACTAGGCTGATTAATGACAATGGTAGCACCAATTGTTACCACTAAACCAATTATTACACTAGCAAGACCGCTCCACACAGGAGGTCGCTTGGTTAACAAGCTCGGCAATACAAACAAGATAGGTAGCACTGCAAACAATGCGTTATATCGTAAGATGCCAGCATAGAGAATCAATAGCAGTGCCAGTCCGACGATACCACACATAGCAATGCGTCCTAATGATTTTTTACTAGTTATGATGAACCATATGAGGAGTACCGCCAATGTTAAACTGAATGCCATCTGAACATCTTTCCATATCACGCCAGCAATATTCACTATATTAGGCAGTAGTACAATCACGTAGACGGAAAGAGCCCACGTGCGGTTACGAGTGTGCCGATATACGAGAATCGACAGCATAAACATAGCCGCGACAAGCAGCACCAGCTGAAAAATCAGCATAGATGAAATATGGCCAGTTACCCCAATCAAAAGCCCCCACAGTCGCGTCATCACTGGCGGATGCCAATCGGTGAGATGGGCTACACCCGTGGCTTGCTCAAGCTGACTGACGGAGTCGGGCGACATATATCCGGGATAGAAAATAATGACAAGCAGCGTTAGTATGCCCACTGCTACTAACGCAGACTGGATGTGAAATTTTGAGAAGTTATTTTTTATGCGTGCGATATTTTCCGGCCACCGCATGGAATAACACCTTCAGAACGTGTATGTTTCCCTTAATGGGACTGATTTTTGTCGGCGTCTTGCCCTTCTTCGGATATGTTCGCACCACTGGCGTTTCGGCTGTTTTATACTGTTTATGGCGACTACTCTCGATGGCAAGGTGATAATGAAGTTCATAGGTTTGAAATATATCACGAAATACAGCAATGTCCGGGTCTTTGAGTAGCTTTGCGCTATACGCACGAAAGCCATTTGTGGTATCGGTATGCTTCTGGCCGGCCGCCAGGCTTATCAGCGGCGCGTGAATCAGATGAAGGCCTATCTCTCTCGAAAGCGGCGTATTTACCGCCTTGCCGCCTGATATAAATCGTGAACCCTGAATGTGGTCATATCCCTGATCGAGCAGCTTAATAAAGTCAGGAATTCTCTCTATACTATCCTTGCCATTACCGTCAACAACCACCACCCCCTCATAACCCTCAGAAAGAGCCCAGGCGAACGCCATTCTCATCTGTGCACTTAACTTACCCTTGCCCCTTTTTGTCAATAAAGCGCGTACGTCTTGAGATTTCAAAAAATCAGCCTCAAGTGAACCATCAGTGCTACCACCATCAGCCACTACAATATCAATCTGTTTTGCTAATGGCTTCATTTTTTGTAGTTGCTTTTGAACACGCTCTCCCTCATTAATGACGAAAATACATACACAATATTTATGTTTTTTCTTGTTTATTTCATTTACCTCAAAGTCTGGAAACTCCCACCCTGGATGATCTCGGCGGATACGATCTTGCTTGTTGGTCGGAGCTTTTGTCATGATGTAATATTCTTCCTTTCTGCGTTCGCTAGTGACGTTGTACTACTTAGCTCGTCAAGCACATAATACCGAGCATCCCGCCGTGATTCCACTAATATCTTACCAATATATTCGGACAGAATTACCATAAATAAAAATAGGATGAAAAACATTCCTGATAGCTCAAGCGAAGTCGATACCCAGCCCTCTGCAACATTCTTTTTCGTAAAGGCTATGACCACGACATAAATAGCATACGCCATATTCACGACACTGGCGAAGAACCCAACCCACGACATAAAGCGGAGCGGGTGTGTCGAGTGGCTGGTAATGATATCGAGCGCCTCTAGTGTCCCTCGCCCGAAGCCATGTTTTTTTACAGGATCAACCAGAGGTGAATAGGTATACTTGGTATATGAATAGCCGATAGTCCTTATCATGTGCCGAATGTGGCTATCATGTCGAGTTGATAGAGTTATCGCTCGTATGGCACGACGATTTAGAGATATAAGATATGTTGCTTGTAGTGGAATATCTATATTGATGTATTTGCGATTATACCAATAAAACAACCTGCGACCGATACCAGATTTTGACAGAAGGCGCTTTGTGGTTATGTCGGCAACACCCTGCACGATATCGTGTTTTTTATTCGCCTCAACAATGTTCATTATATCCTCTATGCCGTCAATAGCGGGATTAGTTACTACCGCATAATCGCCAATCGCCCCTTCGAGACCAGCGATAATGGCGATATCATATGTGTATTGTCGAGAGAGGCGGATAAGCCGCATACATGGCAGTTCATCGAGAAGCCCACTGACAGCAATCACACTATTTTGACTCAAATCATTATCGACAATTATAATCTCATAATTTGTGTAGCTACCCATTAATCTCTGTGAGAGCCTACGACAATAGTCGGGAAAACCATCAAAGTCGCGCGTTACGACAATAACCGACACAAAGATATCTTGTTTACTCGATTTTTTATTTGTCTTAGTTGAACTATTTCTTGCCATATAGCTTGTCTAACTCCTCGTACACATCGTAAATATTATCTAGCTTACCGCCCATTATACAAACATACCCGTTGTAACCCAAGTGGGCCTTAAACAAAATAGGACGGCTATCATCATCTTCACTCTTAACGAGCACTGTCTTTACCTCAACGATCGACTCCTCGTATTTCATGTCCTTGAGGGCTGGGATAAAACGCACCACATCGTTATACATTTGTTTATAATTACTCTGGAAAGAACTTTTGTCGAGATAGGCGTGAGTGTCAATTTTCTCAGCCGGCGTATCCTCGTTGTCAACCCATGACTCGTGCGGCGTATACCTGACGTGAGAGAGTGTGTATAATCCCCTGGAAGGAAACGGCATAATAGAGAAAAACGGGCCATCCATCACCGTAATACTAAAGTCCTTTAGGTGCTCTGGCAAGCTCACCAAACACATCTCTGTAACTTCATGTTTCAGTCCAACAAGCGGTATATTTGATGCACGATGAAGTGTGTTAATATTGGCATACGTGCAATTTAATACGAAGTCACCCCTGAATTTGCCACCATCAGTGACAACGCACAGCCCATCTGGCGTTTCGTCAATCATCGTAACGCGACAGCCAGTGTGAAGCGTTATTCCCGGACGATCGTTGATTTGCCGTAGTAAGTCGTCTCTCAAGGCGTGGGCATTAAAGGCATATTCTTTAACCTTAAAAACTTCTTCAATGAGATTTTTATTAAACATTTTTTGAATGTTTGGCGGAGCTACCGCTATATCTGCCTCGATCTTATCCGCAAAATTCTTGAATTGATGTGCATTAACCTTGGATAGATGCTTGGCAACAGCATAGTATTTATTAAAATCTGAATGAATTGCTGCCCCAAATTGCTTTGTGAAGCGCGGAAAATTAACCGCTGAACGATATCCCGTTAGAATACTTCTCGGGTAGTGATAGCCGTTGTGTACCCTGGCTTGGTTAACATATGACGCCCGAGTCATTGTCTGTTTTTCTTTTTCTAAAATATCAATATTCTTGACGCCCAGGGTGTCGTACAGGTACAGCGCTACACTCAATCCATAAAAACCGCCGCCAATTATCACCGTTTTGTTACGCACGTTTTCTCCGTTTTTTAACTATGTTACCAATATACAAACCAACTACCATATAGACAAACAGAAGTAGCGGCATATAGAATACGATACCGTTAATGTGAGCATGCGGCAAGGCATGTCCAGGCATAAGCATTAACCAACTCAGTGCCCCAGCTAATGAAATGTGTAACGACCATAGGAATGAACGATAATACTTGAAAGACGGATGTCGCCTCTTAAGATAGAATAACACTAAATACCCCACAAGTACCCAAACGAGTATCGACTGAACGATCTCACCAAACACCCCCTTGATCGATAGCGGCAAGCTTAATGCTGGCAATAGTACATAATTGCCGGCGTTTATTGCTAGATACTGATACGTTGAGCCCCTGTCCTCCGCCAGCTCGTCCATATTAATAAATCTATTTACAAATTTATATGACTCGGGCAGGAGCATCTTCAAGTTACCAACAGCATGTGTTCGCATCTTTCGAATCCCCGAAAGCCCTCTCTCCGATGCCCGCTCATTAATCATCTTGAGGGCGGTGTCCGAGGAGTGGTAGTAATCAGAGAGTGCCATAAAGTTAGTTGCGTACGCACCAACAAAGGCCACGACGACCACGATACATGTCATGACGGCGTGCTTCCACAGCTTGATAACTTTTTGTTTATTATTGACGAGTTCAAAGAATATGATTGGTACAAATACAGATATAGCAATTGTTGATATATACTCATAGCCGCCCAAAAGTTTTAAGAATAGCAATATGGTTTCACCGAGGTAGAATAGCCACATTTTCTTCGATGACTTACAGTATGAGTAACTCAGAAAGGCAAAGGCAAACGGAGCAAACATCAGCGGCTCTATCCAATACATATTTTGCGCATAGCCGACTACCCACGGACTAAATGCAACCAGTGTCGCAAATACCGCTGCAGCAACAAAACCAAATAATTTCCTAACCCTAAGAGCTACAAGCGCCATAAGAGCTGCCATGGCTGCAGACAGAACCACATTAACTTTCTTAAAATATACCGGCAATTTCGCACTATCGTTTGGTGCTAGTGCGGTAATTATTCTCGCCTGTAGACCGTATTGCGAAGCATACGGTTTGAGCAGGCTGGCATCACAACCCCCAGTCGTCATGACTGAATTATAATCTTCATTTTTAGCAACGATTAGCGGCCCGCTATAACCAGATTTTTCCTTGCAACGGGCCGTCTTTTCTACTATGGCCGATGAGTCGCGCTGAAAGCCATCAAACCATTCGCGCCACAAACCGACTCCAAAAATATTACCAAAGAAAGATAAAAACAAAACTCCCCAGACAACTCCAAAAAACAGTATGCTCTTTTTTCGCTCCATAATACTTACCATATAGTATCATAATTTAACGATAGACTAAAGCAATCACCTAAACTATAATAGTGTCATGAAACCATTTTTATCTATCATTGTTACCGCCCATCACGAAGGCCTTATTGCTCATAAAACTATGCGCTCCATTGAACGTGCTGTCAGCCTGCTTCGTGATAGCGATATTTCTTACGAAATAATTATATCAATTGACCGTGGCGATGAAGAAACAATTCGCTACTTCAGTAATTATACCGCTCTGCCGATCGCTATACACCAATGGGATCATGGCGACCTCGCACAGTCTCGCAATAGTGCAATCACCAGGGCACATGGTCGTTTTATCGCATTTATTGACGCGGATGATTTAATGAGCGCTAACTGGTTGCGCGATGGTGTACAATTTTTAACAGCCCATTCCTATGGTAAGTACGTTGCTCATAGCGCATATACTATTGAGTTTGAGGGGGCGAGCGCCATTGTCGAAAAAGTCGGCCATACTAACAAAGACCGCGACACCCTGCTGAGTGTACTTTCGGGACGATGGAACTCGGTCATTATTGCGCCAAGTACTTTACTTCACCAATTTCCGTATGCACCAAATAGCCCCGGATATGGCTACGAGGATTGGTTTATGAGCTGTCAGTTCATCCAGCACGGTGTCAAAAATGTCCTCATTCCGGAAACTGCTATCTTTGTTCGCCGTAAGGCCACTGGCTCGGAATGGGCACGCCAAAAAACTAGCCGCTCAGTGCTCCACGCCCACCCCCTCTTTAGTCCATCGCACTTTCGTACCATCAAGCTTGACTCGGTTGCCACGCCTGCCTCAGAGCAGCGGCGCCAAACGAAAAATACCATCAAAGAACTGCTGATTCGTTCTCGCATTCCACTAGGATTGGTTAAGCGGCCGCTGGCAATTATCCGACGCGGACGCAATGCGTTCAAAAAGAAGAAATCGACACCGGCGACCGAGGTGCTACCAGCGTGGCTTGATGCTGAATGGCGAGCATTACATCATATTGAGAAACTAATTTTTCCACCACATCCACTACCGACAGTGTACCACACAATTACCGATGATCATTATCGTGTTGGTTTAGCCTACTGGCAAATATGTCGTGATTTACGAAACGACACCTATGATTACGTGCTGTTCGTACCGTGGCTCAAGCGTGGTGGGGCTGATTTATTTGCTCTTAACTACGCCAACACCGCTGCGTCACTCGGCAAGAAAGTTTTGGTTATTGCCACAAATGAAGTTGACGCTAATTACTCAGAGTGGCGACCGCGACTTAACGTTGACGTAGATTTCGTGCCGCTTGGAACAATTACTCGATTTTTCCCGATAGAACAAAAATATAGACTGCTAGAACAATTAATCGAGAATATTCATGCGCCTGTGCTCCATATTCTCAACTCAGAGCTAGCCTATGATTTTGTGCGAGATCACGCAGTGTATATCAAGGCCACCGGCAAAAAAGTTATTGCTACGTCCTATAGCCAAAGCATCGATGAAACTGGACGAGTGTTTGGTTTTTCGCACAGTCACCTGCCGCAGGTCTATCACTTGCTAGCCGAGATAACCACCGACAATGAAGCCGTCAAGTCAATGTGGGTTAACGAATATGCTTATGACGCGGATGCAATTACCGTTCACCATCAGCCACTTGATAGCGGTGCGTACACACCGATAACAGAGTTGACTGGTCAAAGGCGAGTCCTTTGGGCGTCCCGCCTATCACCAGAGAAATTACCTCAATTAGTTGCAGCTATCGCTGATCTATTGCCTGATGACGTCCATATTGATATGTACGGTGACGCATCGAGCGAGTTTCCCGCTCATAAACTACCCTCGCACCCACGAGTTCACTATCGTGGCGGCTTTAACGGCGTATCGTCGCTACCCATTGATAGCTACGATGCCTTTCTTTATACATCGCTCTTTGATGGCATGCCAAACACACCAATCGAGATAGCCCTGCGCGGATTGCCGCTCGTGGCAGCACGAGTTGGTGGAGTAGCAGACTTTGTTGGTGCACATGGACAGATTGTTGATGATATCACCAATCCAAAAGCCTACGCCGAAGCGTTAACTGTTGTTCTGGACAATCCCAAGACAGCGTTTGCTAACGCCCAATCTCTACGAAAGCAGGCGCTACGTGATTTTTCACAAAAAAGGTTTTTGACAGAAGTTAGGCGTATGCTTAAGCGATAATTGTCCACTAGTCTAGTCGCGCACCCTCATCTCACCCCTAACCGCCTCGTTACCGGTCTCAAGTGGTGGAGCAGCATATTCGTGCCACGTACGGCCGTCAAAGGTGGAGAAGTAGGCAC
>JABCOH020000026.1 GCA_013333695.2 Candidatus Saccharimonadota bacterium
GCCATATTCAACTTCGCGCTCGCCAACAATTTTTGCTACAATTGTTTTATCTTTGAGAAAGACAACCTCATCGCCATTTTTGAGACCTTTCCGGTAAAAGCTAAACTTTTGATTACTGTTTTTGGCTTTGGTGATTTTGTCAAATTCCGCTTCTTTATTTTTCTGCTCCGGAAAGACCACCTCGCCCTCAAACGACAGCAACAGCTGCTGTACCAAATCATAATCAAGCGCAAAAAGCTCGCTACTACCAACTCGATGCTTGGCAAATATTTCATGCAGTAGCGTTTCTTTTTCGGAATAATCAGCCACCTCGATCGCAAACAACCGCTTCAAACCAACCACATTGTAGTAGCCGTTCGCCTCAAGGAAACGCATCCGCTCTGGGTACTGCTTGGTTTGTGTCTTACCGATTTTGATGAGGCCTGACACTGCGGTGGTCATGACGTAGATGATACCTTTGCTCATTATAATCCTCCCCATAACTAATATTCTACACCACTTTCACAGAACCTAGCTTGTTGAAGACTCCCTATTTATAACCCGAGAAGCCTCCAGTCGGTCTCTCAGCTGAAAATATTGGCTGGCAGACACTTTGACCGGGTCGTCTGAAGTATCAATCACAGTTTACTCTGCATTTTCTCAACGTAACCGTATCAGCTACCCGCGCCTCACGAGTGGTTTTGAGGTCGGTAATAATGTAGCCGGGTAGCAGTGTTTCCTTTCCGGAATATTCAGCCGCCCCAATCGCTTCATGCATAATGTTGTAGCATTTTATTCTATTTTATAAATAATGGCAACTCATTCTTAACTCACTATGCTTTCGGCAAAAAACCGCGCGCCACGAGCGCCTGCCAAGCCGTGTCTGCCGAGAGAGATGACGGCTGAGGCGTTGAAAATCCCTTAGCAGGATAGGTCCTTATCCGCTCGTAATCACCCAGCATCAACGTCAGCATTATGACAGCACTCCCATAGGTTGCCTCGTATAAGCGATAATATGCCTCTAATGTTGTCGGCTGACTCGTTACATACAGTCGCGGCCGCGGATACGGCCACTGAGCCTCGGCAGTTGCCAAAAATCGACGCGTCATATATGGTTTATGAACCAATATAATGTCCTTGCTCTGAATCATCATCTCTGCCAGCAGCTGAGCCGAGCGAGTGATATTTTCGCCGGTATTGGTGGCTTGATGCTCAAACAGGATTGCCGAGTTCGGCACCGCCAAACGTTGGAGCTGTCGTCCTAGCAGTGTCGCTTCAGTTTCTGTCGCCCTATGATAGGGATTAGCAAATCCCGACACCACAATCCATGAACTAATGCCCGCATGATACAGCTCGGCCGCTCGCTCGGCGCTATCGATCATAGCTCCCGCGCCACCGATCACAATAGCATCCGCCCGCACCGGTAGCCGACTCTCAACACAAAGATATTCCCACAATACCTGGAGGTGATGCCAGTCTTGATCAGTGAGAGCTAGCTGGCTACGTGACATGTGTTAGCTCTCGGTGTTTTTTCAATGTCACCGTATCACCCACCCGTGCTTCACGCGTAGTCTTCAAGTTGGTGACGATGTAGCCAATTTCACCGGTATCCAGCGATGGGTCAGGGATCATGCCAGGACTAAGATGGCCAACTTCTAGTGCCAGCCCGTTAGCGCCAGTCGCCATCATATGAATTGCTTCACCTTTTTTGATTTGGCCGTCAACCACCCGCACATACAAAATCACGCCGCGGTAATCGTCATAATAACTATCAAAAATCAGTGCCCGCGTCGGATCGTCCGGCTGGCCAATTGGTGCTGGAATTCGCTCAACAATCGCCGCCAAAACTTGATCGACATTCTGCCCGGTTTTGGCGGAAATATGAATAATGTCGCTTTCATCACAGCCCAGCAGATTGATCACTTGCTTGGACGCCCGCGGCACATCAGCGGCTGGCAGATCGACCTTGTTGAGTACCGGGATAATCGTCAGATCCTGCTCCATCGCCAAGTACACATTCGCCAGCGTCTGCGCCTGAATGCCTTGGCTAGCGTCAACCACCAGCACCGCGCCCTCGCAGGCTTGCAATGAGCGGCTGACTTCGTAACTAAAATCAACGTGACCAGGTGTGTCGATGAGATTGAGATCGTAGACAGTTGGCTGAGCCAACCCATTCACACCGACATCTGCACAAGCCCGAGAATCAGACTCGCTAAGTTCCGGGCGATTCGAGGACTGTTTGAGCGAAGCGAGTCCCGCAGAATCCCCAGAAATTGGCGAGGAAGATTCACGGCGCGCGGAAGCCGTTGGTGCGAATGGTGTTGGGTCAGTTGCTGTATAGTGATATTTCATCCGCACTGGCGCGAGCTTAATCGTGATCCCCTTCTCACGTTCGAGATCCATACTATCGAGCAGCTGCGACTTCATCTCGCGCTTCTCCACCGTCCCCGTCATCTCCATCATCCTATCCGCCAGCGTCGATTTGCCGTGATCAATGTGAGCGATGATGCAAAAATTGCGAATACTAGTCAGTGGTTTCATCAGCGCCTCAACTTGCTCATATCAAATCGCGAAAACAGCAGACGTTTAATTCGCACCAAAACCGGGTCGATCTCTGGCAGCTTTAGCCACTTGGACAATGCACCGTACACGACAAAATTGAAAATCGTGATCGCCCCAAACTTGGGCAGCGCCCCCAAAAAACTGTCATCCGACGCCCGGAACGGAATTACCAACACGCTGACGTAGCACGCCACCGCTAGCGGCACCGCGGCTAACGCCATCTTGGCGACCGCTTTGACAAACGTCGCATCAAACAGCTGTGGCATGCGCCGCCCTAAAATGACGCACAAAATCACCACCTCGACAAAGGCCACGACCGACTGCGCCCACGCCAGACCATACGGGCCAAGTTTCACGTAGTAGCCAAGTATCACCGCCAGCGCCACATTCAGCACAATCGCAAAAATCGACACATACATCGGCGTCTTGGTGTCCTGCTGCGCATAAAATCCACGCGCCACCATGTGATACACCGTCCTAAACAAAATCGCCATCACTAGACAGCCAAGGATATTTGCCATAACTGGATCGCCATTATTATTGATAAAGTGCACCACGTAGCCACGGGCGAAAAATGTCACCACACAAATCGGGATAATCATCCAAATCACCGTCCTGAGAAATGACCGCAGGTCTCTGCGAAATAGATCCGGCCGCTCCGAGGCAAGGCGTTCAGTTAGTTGCGGAAAGGCAGCGTTGGAAATAGCGACGCCGATGAGGTTGATCGGCATCATGTGAAGCGTCAATGCTTGATTATAGCGACGAATGACACCATCCCCCATCCGCGACGCCAAGTTGACTTCGGCCAAGCTGACCACATAATCCATCCCCTGGTCAATCGAGCGCGCCGGCAGCAGCGACAAAACTTTACGAAAGCCGTGGTTGCGCCAATAAATCTTGAAATCATAATCAAAACCGAGGCCGATCAATCCAACCGCACTGACGATGAGCTGCAGCACCGACCCGAGCACCACGCCGAGTGCCACGCCCATAATGCCGCCATCAAAGATCTGCCAGCCGAACAAATTAATGCCATTGGTAAACCATAGCGTACCGATGATAATCCCGACATTGTACAGCATCGGCGCCAGCGCATAGAAGGTGAAGCGACCGACCGCTTGCTGGATGCTGGCGATCACCGCTGCCACCGCAAAGATCAGCGGATTTACGGCAATTACCCGCATCATACTGACTGCCAATGCGTGGCCAGCCTCGCTCAGCCCCGGCGCGATCAGATATTTCATCAGCGGATCAGCAAAAATGATGATTAGAACGCTCGTTACCAGCGTCACTAGCGCCATCAAATTAATCATGCTCGAGCTAATTTGCCAGGCTGACTGCTTGTTGCCCTTGATCCAGCGCTCGTTAAATACCGGGATGAAAGTGACACTCAGCGCCCCCGACACCAAAATCGCAAACATAAAATCCGGCACCATGAACGCTGCCGTATAAGCGTCCAGTCCAACCGGATAGCCAGCCAAGTGAGCCTTCTCGTTGGGGAAATACGCCGCGTTCAAAAAGCGATCGCGCAGCAGCCCCAGCAGGCTTGACAGCAACATTGAGCTCGCTAAAATCGTGGCGGCTAACTTGACTGTCAGCCGCTGATTAATCTTGTTGACAACATTACGAACGCGCCCCATAACAATTTACGTATGCAATTTTGCTTCCTTTGGTAGTTTCGTTCCCGAAAGAATCTCATCCACCGCCGCTTCCTCCAGCGTTTCGTCTTTGAGCAGCGCCTCAGCCAATTTATCGAGGAACGGACGATTGGCTTTAAGCACCAGCATCGCCCGTTGTTTAGCCTCGGTGATCAGTTGCGACACTTCCTGGTCGATCAACTTGGCAGTCTCATCCGAGTACGGCCGCTCGCGGGTCATCTTGTCAAACATCAGCCCGCCGTTGTCTTCGTGGAATACTTGATCGCGTAGGCTCTGACCCATGCCCTGCTCGATCACCATATCGCGGGCAATCTCGGTGGCTTTACGCAGATCTGAGCCAGCGCCCGTGGTAATGCCGTCATCGCCGTAAATGATCTGCTCAGCGATTCGACCGCCCATCGCCCGTGCCAAAATATCCTTGAACTCATAGACATTGGTGTAGCTCTTGTCCTCTGGCGGTAGGAACCAGGTAACGCCGCCGGTACCACCGCGTGGAATGATCGTCACCTTATGAACCGGATCAGAATCCGGCAGGACGTGACCAACGATGGCGTGGCCAGCTTCATGATACGCCGTCAACTCTTTCTCATGGTCGTTCATCACCTTGGCCTTGCGCTCTGGGCCGATCGCCACCCGCTCAAATGCCTCGGTCAGTTCATCGTTGGTAATCTTCTTTTTGTTGCGCCGCGCCGCGATAATTGCTGCTTCGTTGGCGATATTGGCAAGGTCAGCTCCGCTTGAGCCAGCTGTCTTGGCTGCCAATTTATCAAGGTCAACCGTCTCGTCGGTTGGCTTTTTCTTGAAATGAACTTTCAGAATTGCCTCGCGATCTTTGCGCTCCGGCAGAGTAATCGTCACTCGCCGGTCAAATCGACCCGGGCGCAGCAATGCAGGGTCCAGCACATCCGCCCGGTTGGTCGCCGCCAGCACGATCACATTAGTGTCGCCATCAAAGCCATCCATTTCCACCAAAATCTGGTTCAAGGTCTGCTCGCGCTCATCGTGACCGCCACCCATACCCGAGCCGCGCTTACGGCCCACCGCGTCAATCTCGTCGATGAAAATGATACACGGCGCATTTTTCTTGGCCTTTGAAAAGAGGTCGCGCACCCGACTAGCACCAACACCGACGAACATCTCGACAAACTCTGAACCGGAAATTGAGAAAAACGGCACGCCTGCTTCGCCAGCTACCGCTCGCGCCAGCATGGTTTTACCAGTACCCGGATTACCGACTAGCAAGACGCCTTTCGGAATCTTAGCGCCTAGTTCCTTGTACTTCTTTGGATGCTTCAAGAAATCGACAACCTCTTGCAGGTCCTGCTTGGCATTGTCATTACCAGCAATATCCTCAAACAGCACCTTTTCTTTGTCCTCACCGTACAGCCGCGCCTTGCTCTTACCGAAGCCCATCGCTTGATTATTCTGCCCCTGCGCCTGGCGCATCATGAACATAAAGAAGATTACGATGATCACCACCGGCACGATCATCACCGTCAGGTTCCACAGCACCTCACCGGTTTGTGATGGTGGTAGAACGTTAATTTCGACCTTGGCGTCCTTGTTCAAGCCTTGCTCGTAAATCGTACTACCGGATTCCTTGACTGATTTCTCGGTCGGCTGTTTTTGGCCTTTGGGAGTAATTTTCAGATCGTTGCCCTGGATATCAATCTTGGCAATCTCCCCGGCATTTGCCCGGCGCACTACGTCGGTCAACGCGACATTCTTCAAGTTGCTATTTGGTGACAGTGCCGCGTACACTGCCAGCCCAAGAAAAACAATGATTGCCCAAAATAAGCCCAGCCGAGCAACCTGCCCGACCCCTTTCTTAGTATTCTTTGGCGTCTTTCCTGCCATACGTCACATAATCCTTTCTCTTTTGTCCTAGCGAGTCACTCGTTTTATTGTAACACTTTTTACGGACAATTTCACCCGCACATTAGCGGCTGGCTGCCACACCGTTCCTGCTCGGCCAGTTTTGATAGCGATCAACAGTCGATCCAGCTGTGCTGAGAGTAGCGATACGCCAGTCAGTCGTTGCACTTCTCGATGGAGTAGCTCGCGCGCCGGATCAACTGGGATATGCGTCCAAAAATAACGACTGCCAAGACGTGACGACAACCGCAGCGTCTCTTGGTCAATCTCTCGGCATAACTGCCGCTGCTGGTGCCATAATTGACCAAGCGCCGCCCGTTGCTGATCAGTCAATTTCATATGAAGCTGCCGACGCAGCTGATTACGCAGATAGGCGTCTGATTGATTTGTCGCGTCCTCCACCCACTCCAGCCGGTGGCGCAGCGCGTAATCATATATGTCCTGCTTCGTCCATTCCAATAGCGGCCGCTCAATCCGCTGATCGCCCATAGCCGCCAAGCCCCGCCAGCGCGTACCACGCTGCAAGTTGAGTGCTACCGTCTCAATCACGTCATCCTGGTGATGAGCTGTCGTCACCCGCCCACCCCAGCGGGCCGCCGCGTCAAAGAGAAACTGATACCGCCGCTGACGCGCCACATCTTCGCTGGCCGCCACGCCCAATTCTTCGCGCCTCGTAATATACGGCACATCGTACCGGTGCGCTAGCCCCGCCACGAACCGCGCATCAGCCGCCGACTCCGACCGAATGCCATGATCAAAGTGAGCCACTGCCACCTCGTCCTGTCCATGCCGCAATATAGTATTGAGGAGCACCACACTGTCCACTCCACCCGATACCGCAATCAGTCGCCTCATGAGGATATTATGACACATACTGCGGGGGTACGTGATACAATACTCACTATGCACGAGACAACCATCCTCTGCTTTGGTGATTCCAACACCTTTGGACAGCGGCCCAATAC
This sequence comes from Candidatus Saccharimonadota bacterium, assembly GCA_013333695.2. Classification (GTDB taxonomy): domain Bacteria; phylum Patescibacteriota; class Saccharimonadia; order Saccharimonadales; family Saccharimonadaceae; genus Nanosynbacter. Next base: position 7,040 of record JABCOH020000026.1, read on the forward strand.
GAACGCGCGATATGACGAGTCGGTGCGCTGGCCGCGGCGACTGGGGGCGCTGCTAGCGAACGAGGCACGCCAATATTATGTCGTTGAGGAGGGACTAGGCGGTCGACGGACTGACCTTGATCATCCTGACCCAGCCAAGCCGTCGAGAAATGGCTGGACGTATTTTCCGCCGTGCCTGGCCAGTCATCAGCCCGACATCGCCATCATCATGCTGGGAACAAATGATGCCCAGATTTGCCACCAGCGACCAGTTGAGGCGATCGTGATGGCACTGGCGCGCTACGTAACGTATTGTCACGAATCAGACGTCGTCACACCGCTGCTGGTTGCGCCGCTCATTCCAGACCCTGCTGGGCTGTTCAACGAGGCAATCATACCGCGATCGGCGTGGAACTTTGACGACACAGCCGTGGCGACCCTAACTGTACTGCCCGAAAAAATCCGAACTTATGCCGCCAAGCATGGTGTTGCGTTTTTCGACGCCAACACATATGCCAAGGCCGGTGTAGACGGACTGCACTGGACAGCAGCGGGTCATGAGCGATTTGCCCGAGCAATCGCCCAGATGATACGTGAGATATCGTGAGCCAACTCTAAGTATTATTTTCACAAGTATATCATCATATCGTCAACTCTTGCAATAGCGTGCACAATATGTCATTCACATATTAAAATACCGCGGCCCATACAGACCGCGGATAAAAAACAATTCTGGTAGCACCGGGTGGACCCGAACCACCGACCTCAGGCTTATGAGTCCTGCGCTCTAACCAGCTGAGCTACGGTGCCACACGTCACCAATTGTACCAAACGAGTCAGAAAATCTCAACCGCCTCGAGAACCTACTTATCAGGCGGGGCCTAAACTGCTAATCAAATAAGGCCAGGTAAGTTTCGCCCCGGCGACTAGGCCACCAGCTCCACGCCTTATTCGTCCAGCTCTTCCAGCCGCCGCATCACCAACGAACGTAGCTCCTCGCACGTCCGCCGGCGCTGCCACGTCCGCAGTTGATCGTTATTGACCGCATCTAAAAATTGCCCGAGCTCGTGCTCAGTGATTTCCATGTTGTTGCCTTTCTGTGTTTGTTAAACCGTGGCTTTACTATAGCACACATTTGACATAAGTGCAATAGTATGACAGCTCACACAATCACTCGCTCGACATCGCCTATCGTCTTCCCTCGCCAAACCGCTTGTGATAAACTGGAGGGAGAGGATTTTACACAAACATGACCCCGGCTATTATCTCATCACTTGCCATCGTCGCCTTCTCGGCACTGATCCACGCTAGTTTTCAGCTCAGCGTCAGCGTCTTGACCTTGCTCAGTGGCCATTCCCTCGGCAAGCAGACTGCCCGCCGGAAAGTGTTGCGACTGATGAACGGATTCGTGTGCGGAGTGTTGGTGTTGACGGCGCTGCTGATGTCGACAATCGTTTACTATCTGTCACTCGTCATTCATCACGCTGCTCAGGTCGAGCAGCTCATCGCGGCCATCGTCTGCGGGCTGATGGTTGGATTGGGCGTGGCGACTTGGGCAGTGTACTACCGACGGGGTGAGGGCACAGCCTTGTGGCTACCGCGCAGCTTCGCGACCTACCTATCAAAGCGCTCAAAAGCAACGCGCCATAGCGCCGAGGCCTTTAGTCTCGGGATGGCGAGCGTGGTGGCTGAATTACTGTTCATCATCGGGCCGATGGCGGCGGCGGGGCTGGCGACGGTCCTACTACCATCAACCGAGTGGCGCCTCATCGCCATCGCCCTTTACGTCGCCATATCACTGCTATCACTGGTCGTCGTATTAATGCTGGTCGGTAGCGGCCATTCCCTCGCCCACCTACAACAGTGGCGGATGGCACATAAACGTTTCTTGCAATTCGCAGCCGGTGGCAGCTTGATCATTTTGGGCGGCTTTTTGTTCGTTGATCGAGTGCTCGGCATCGTCAGCTATGGAGGTTTTTAATGTCAGAAGGGCACCCAAACCGACCAACCATCGATGTCGTCAAGCGCGGCAAACGACCGAGCGAAGAGTTTGACCCGGCAAAACTCCACCACTCTATCATGGCGACTTGCCTGAGTATCCGCACACCCGAAGGCCAAGCCGACGATATCGCCAAGTCAGTCACCCTCGGCGTAATGAGCTGGTGCGAGACCCGGCCAGAAATTACCACAAACGACATCCGACACCGCGCGACGCAGTTACTACAGAAATTACACACCGACGCAGCATTTGTTTATCAACACCATAAGACGATCATGTAGGGGGCACATGGCACAAAAACCAACTTTTGACTATGATGTAATTGTTATCGGCAGCGGCGCTGGCGGTTCACCAGCCGCAACTGTCTTGGCGCGCGCTGGCAAGAAAGTCGCCATCATTGAGCGCGGTACCTTTGGCGGCGAGTCCCCAAACTGGGGCGACATTCCGACTGGCGCCCTGCTCTATACCGCTGACGTCTATCACGAGGCCAAAACAGCAGCCAAGTTCGGCCTGCGCACCAGCACAGTCGGCTATAATTATCCATCGCTCCTCGCCTGGAAAGACACCGCCATCAAGCGCACCGGCACTGGCGGCAACCGCAGCTACTACGAGAAACAAGGCATCAGCGTCTTTACCGGCAGCGCCCACTTTCTCAGTCCCAACGAGATTACCGTCAGCCGCCGCCACTTATCAGCGCGCAAATTCCTGATCGCCAGCGGCTCAACCTGGCGCGATGATCACATCCCGGGCCTCGACGAAGTGGCTCATCACACGCCACAAACCATCCTTTCGCTCAAACGCCCGCCCAAAACGCTGTTCGTGGTCGGCTCCGGTACAACGGCGATGGAGCTGGCATATTTGTTCTCGACCTTTGGCAGCAAGGTGTATGTCGCCGAGACCGCCGGGCGTATCTTGCCCGAGTTTGACCAAGAAGTTGGTGAGCTGATCGCCGCTGACGCCAAGGCACAGCGCGGCATGAACATCCTCACCCAGACAAAGCTGGTCACCGTCCAGAAAGACGGCATCGCAAAGCGCGTCACCTACGCTCGTGGCGGCCAGCAGCATTCAGTGCGCGTTGATGAGATCCTCATCGCTGACGACCGCCTACCGACGACCGACATTGGCCTAGAAAATGCGGGCGTAGCATATACCGAACATGGCATTCAAGTCAGCGAAGCGATGCAGACTTCGGCGCGGCACATCTTTGCGGCTGGCAGCGTCGTTGACCTTCAGGCACAGACACACACCATTCTCAGCCACAGCCGCACCGCTGCACACAACTTACTACACCGTAATTTCATCGCGCTTGACGATAGGCCGCGTTTGACGATCGCCTTCACCGACCCGCAGATCGCCCGGACGGGACTGGACGAGGACGATTGCCTGCGCCGTGACTTGAAGATAAATGTCGCCCTAGCGCCGCTGACTTTGACCGCTCGCAGCAACATCACCGACCGGCGCAGCGGGTTTGTCAAATTGATCAGCGACAAAAAAGGCGTCCTGCTTGGCGCCACCATCGTTGCACCAGGCGCCAGTGACTTGATGACCGGCCTCAGCCTCGCCATCCGTCACGGCCTGACCGCTAAACAACTGATGAGCACACCAAACTGTTTCATTGCCTGGTCAGAGGCCGTGCGTATTGCGGCGGGGAAATTGGCAGCGTGATGGTAAGGAGTAAATACTCCATGACCATGGTATCAGTAGGAAAAGAGAGTGAAGCGAAGAACATCGCCAAGGCCCACGTCGAGCAAAAACTGGCCGCGTGCGTGCAGCTGCTGCCGATTCAGTCAACCTACATTTGGCAAGGAAATTTTGAATGCGATGCAGAGATCTTGATGCTTATCAAGTCGCGCAAAGATGACTTTGCGACGATTGAAAGAGTAGTCAGGTCGCTCCATAGCTATGACGTGGCAGAGATAATCTCATTTGATATCACTGCTGGATCACAGCCGTATCTTGACTGGATTGACGAAACCTGTCGGTAGATCAATACGCTAAGGATATTAAAAACGACCTCAACTCATGAGGCCGAAGAATCAATAAACATGGTTGCGGGGGTAGGATTTGAACCTACGACCTTTTGGTTATGAGCCAAACGAGCTACCAGGCTGCTCTACCCCGCGGCACATTGTCCATCTTAGCAAACACGCATTATTTTTGCAAGTTCTGACTCGTCCGCCGCGCGCCAAAGAGGAAATTGATCCACTGCTGGAAGTTACTGGTCGGTTGTTTTTGCGGCGTATTGTGGGCGGTCGGTTGCTGCTTGGCCGCGTCGGTTGATGGCACGATCAGCAATTTTTCGCCGGGCGAGCCACGGCCGAGGCGCTGGCGCACTGCGAGATCGAGGTATTCGTCACTTTCATAATATTTTGATTCATATGCCAACAGTTCAGTGCGCAATTTCTCAACCGTCAGCTGGTACTTTTTTTGATCGACCATCTGCTGCAATTCATAATTGCGCTGCATCGACTCAATCGATCCCCACGCCCAACTCAGCGCGATCAGCGCCGCCGCCGCAACCACAACATTATTCAGCGTCAAATAATCGTGACGCACGTGGTACCAAAATCGTTTGAGTTTCAGCGTGTTCATGTTGGTTTTATCAGAAGGTATGGCTATATTATGAGGGGTCGGGCGGGGTTAGTCAAGATGGGCGAGTATGCAGAGGAATTTTATGATAGTACCCTATGGAAGGTCATCCACAGTACGCAAATTCCAGTCCTTGTCGATACGCTTCCATGTTTCGGCTTCCCATTCAGGCGATAATCTTCGTCGAATTTTTGCCGCTATGTCTGGATGTCTGGTAGAAAAATCACGCACGAGTTCTTCAGCTGTCTCAAACCGTCGTTTTGGCACTTTAGGCGCCTCCTCTGCGTCCATTTTCAAGACTCTCTTCCCGAGCTTCTTCTTGCGCGCACGCGAATATGGCCGACCACATCCTTTACATATTGCCTCCGCCCTTCCATCCGCTGACGTCACAGACTGTTCTTCTTCTGATAGCTGAGTTGACCGTAAATGCTCTGTCATAATACTTGGTTATAGCATGGATGGTTAAAAATTAGGAGGAACCAGCTCGTAGCAATCTGGCGAAATTACCAGTCCATTCCGACGGCCTGAAACGATCTCAATGCACCAGTTCCGCAAACTCAGAAGAATTCACATAATCAAAATCACATGCCAGATGGTCGCTCAGGAGGTTGTTAACATTCAAGGGGCGCGGGCACGCAGCGCCGAGATATATGGCGGCAATAAGCGCCGTCGATAAGCTGTGGCGAAGATTGAGTACGGCAAGCTTTTCAAAAATATCCGCCTGATGTGTTTCGAGGTAGGTTTTGTGTAGCCTGGTCATCGAGCCTTTTGCAAGTTCTGGCTGCGTCACATCAAGCCCAAGATCCTCAGCCACATCGACGAGGCGCCGGCTGGCTATCGGCGTCAGACGATCGATATCGTACCTCGTGTCAATTACCGCCTGATTTTGCCGCCGCTCTCTCCACTTGTCGTATAGCCAATCCACCTGTTCTGTTGCAATTGGCAACGATCGTTTTAGTACTGACAAATCGGCGCAGAGTTGGTGGCCTGCAAAGGTCACGCCGGACAATGTCCGTGAGGAAGCAATATCTGACTCGATCATCTCCAGAAGCCGCGGCACCTCGTCTTCTGATTCCAGATAGACTGACTTGAACCCAAATTCAAGTAGGCTCTGGTCCTCTAACGAATCAAAATGTGCAAGGTCAATGATGGCCCACGAGTAGCAAAATGGTTTTGATGCTCCCCGAACCCGGAAATTCTTTGTCCACTCAACATCGAGCGCAGCAACGAGACTTCGTTCTCGACCAAAAGGGCGCTCTCGTTCACCAAACGGGCGTTCCGCCCACTGCAAATTTGTTCTCAAGTGCATCGACCTACGTATTCTCCTAGAGACGATTTTAACTCACATAGATGCTTTTACCAAGATACTTCCGGAAATGGTTGCGCTTGAAGGGGTGGCGTCACGACCCCTGACAAAACCAAAAACCTCCGACCAATGGCCGGAGGTTCTAAGATGACGCTTTTGGTGGGGGTGGCTGGGATCGAACCAGCGACCAACAGGTTATGAGCCCGCTGCTCTAACCGCTGAGCTACACCCCCATGAGCGATATTATACCGTAAAATCGGCCGAGTGAGAAGTGGCGTCAATTTACCCCACTACCGACCGTCAAGCTGCTCGTGCATTCCTGAGGGCAGTGCGCACCATCCTAATTCCATCCCTATTTGTCTGTTTTTGTTCCTCAGTTAACGGGCCCTGTCCCGATGCGTCATGGGCTTGTTGCGTGCGCGTATCAAAACGGCTACGTTCGCAAGGGGGTGTTTTCTTATTAACAGAGATACTCTGACCAGACAACGGCTGACTATTCACATGAACAATCTGATAAGGCAGCTCAAGCCCAAGCCTCAACCGCGCTCCATAATATGAACAGCCTGTTTTATCGACAAGCTCATCAACCTTCTCCCACTCCTCCGCGGTCAATTCACGGCCCCGCTCACCAGTCTGCGATAGTTCACTCATAATTAGTAAATATCACATTTTACTCATAAAAGCAAGGCTATCTCAGCGCCACAGCCCCTCACCACAAAAAGACTCCCGCATGAGCGAGAGTCTTTGAGGCACCTGTTTGTTTGATACCATTGTACCGGTAACGAGGTGTATAATGCAAGTGCTTATTTTTTCTTCTTGATCGTCAAGAAGCCGTTGCGTGGGTTTTCGGTAACGATCCGGTCATCTGGCAAGTCGCATGGCTCGCCCTTGGCGTTCTTTTCAACCTTGGCGAAAAAATAAATCGTCTGCGTTTTGCCACCGCGCAGCGTGACTTCGGTTTTATGCAAGTAGTATGTAATGCCTTTTGAGTTTGTGTGCTTATAAGCCATTCGTATACCTCCTGTTAGTACTATACTATTCTAGATTAGCGCCTCTGTTAACCCCTGTCAAGCCTAAAGCGGTTTTTGACGATACCGAAGCAGCAGTTTCAATACCGCCAAGGCCACCAGTCGAGCAATGATAATCAGCATAATTACCCCTGTTACCACCAATGACCAACCCGCCAAGTCCGATGACCAGAGTGGCGGCACAAATGTCTGATAATACGGCGCGGTGGCAGGCGGCGTAAATTTGAGATCAAGTGACGAAGCAGCCGGGTACTTTGCCCATTCATCATTGATACAGCTGACGTAGCGCGGGTCGGCCGTAGCATAAAATCGCCCCCAACCACCAGCCTGTGCTCGGGCGTCACACACTTGGCGGACTTTGGCGACCGTGTCGTTGCTGGAACGAGAAGCTGACTTTGACTCAAACTCTTTCCAGGCCGCCTCGTAGGCCCGCTTGTACGAGTGCTCTAGCGCGATGCGTCCCGGATCGGCGTTCATGTGCGCGACCACGTAGCGCTGCAAGTCATACACCCGCCGCTCCAGCGCGCCCTCGTCGCCCTCCTTGTCAGCATTGATGACGGCATCACGGCGCTCGATCATGCCAATATTATTTAGCCTGAGGAATGTTGCACTGACAAACGACGCCATCACCAGCAAAATGACCAGCTGCCATGTCTTGATTTCTTCTAGCCGCCGAATCGCCCGACGCGCGCCTCGCTTATCCGCCATTCCCCACCTTTCTCAAATCCATTATACCAAAGATGCTGGGTGAATGCGACACGGGGCTAGCGTCAGTGGTATAATGACGCTATGAGAATTTATTTTTCGGGAATTGGTGGTGTGGCGATCGGGCCACTGGCAGAAATGGCCATTGGCGCTGGGCACGAGGTCTGCGGCTCTGACCGAGCGGTCGGTTTGATGACGGAGGCGCTCAGGCGGGCCGGCATCACGGTGTCGTTTGACCAGTCGGGCGAGTTTTTGCGCAGCGAACATCAGCGAGAGCCCTTTGACTGGTTTGTCTATACGGCGGCCCTGCCAGCGGATCATCCAGAGTTGGTACTGGCGAGACAGCTAGGAATTCGCACCAGCAAGCGTGACGAGCTACTCGCTCAGATTATCGCCGACAAGCAGCTCAAGCTCATCGCCGTCACCGGTACGCACGGCAAGACGACGACGACTGGTATGCTAGTGTGGACGTTGCAGCAGCTTGGCGTGCCGGTGAGCTATCTGGTTGGCTCGACACTTAGTTTTGGCCCGAGCGGTCGGTTTGATCCGGCCAGTCAGTTTTTGGTGTATGAATGCGACGAGTTTGACCGCAATTTCCTCCACTTTTCGCCGTGGCTGAGCCTCATTACTTCAGTTGATTATGACCATCCTGATACCTTTCCGACGCCAGATGATTACCGAGCGGCGTTTCGGCAATTTGGCGAGCAGTCGACGCGGGTGGTCGCTTGGCGAGAGGACGCTGACGTATTTACCCCGGCTAATGTAACGGTGCTTGAACAGACTGATCCACAGATAACGCTGGCTGGCGAACACAACCGGCGTAACGGCACGCTGGCAGCACGGGCAGCGATGCTGGTGCGAGAGGCGGCTGCCCCTGAGATTGAGGCTGAGGCGATTATCACGGCGCTCAATACCTTTCCCGGTACGGGCCGGCGCTTTGAAAGGCTTGCCGACAATCTCTACACCGATTATGGCCATCATCCGTCGGAGATTGCCGCCACGTTGCAGCTGGCGCATGAGCTAAATGACCGCGTGGTGCTCGTCTACCAGCCACACCAAAATATTCGCCAGCACGAGGTTCGTGAGCGCTACACCGATGAGATTTTTGTACATGCCAGCGAGATATATTGGCTGCCGACGTACTTGACCCGCGAAGACCCAAACCTGCCGGTGCTGACACCGGAGGAATTGACGCGCCAATTGACAACGGACAAGGTACATATCGCGCAGCTGAATGAGGCGTTGTGGCACACAATTGAGCAGCAGCGAGCACGCGGCGCGTTGGTACTCGGTATGGGTGCCGGGACAATCGACGGGTGGCTGCGCGAGCAGTTAGGCCGCAGCGCTTGATCACGGTTCGCCTATTTGCCAGACTCGCCACCAAGCGCCGCCCGGATATCGTCATATGAAAATCCTTGACGGGCTAGATACGCCATAAACTTTTGCTGATCGCCGGCGTATTTATAACGTTTTTTAGCGATAATTTTTCGCAGCTCCTCGTCATCAGAGCGGATATTTTCGCTGATTAGTCGCTCTATCGTCTCGCGCTCAATCCCCTTTTGCGCTAGTTCCAATTTTAGCCGCCTAACACTGGTGCCTTTTTGCAAGAACCGATGCTCCAGCCAAAAGCGGGCAAACTTTTCATCGTCGAGGTATTTTTTCTCGATCAGCCGCGCGAGCACCCGCTCGGTAATTTCCGGCTTCACGCCTGGACGCTCGGTAATTTCACCAGTCTTTGGCGAGCGCTTTTTGGTCGGCCTGGTTTTACGCCACAGATAGTCACGCACTTCTTTAACCGAGCGCGGCCGCGTCAAGCAATACTCCATGGCCCGGGCGTACAACTTACCAAACTGGCTCTCGTCCTCTAGCGCTGTCAGTTCTTCGTCGCTATATTCGCGCCCAATTTTAATCCCCAGCTCGCCCACCTGAAAGACATCGAGGCTAAAGCGATACTCGCCGTCGACACTCACGTTAACGCGGTTTTTATCACGAGCCTGAAGCGAGATGTCAGTGATTTTCATGAAGCTATTATACCGCGAAGCCGCTAGGCTAACTACTGGCAGAGGCTACTCGACTACCTCGACCACCTTGCCATGCACGCCGTTGTAGCAAGCAGCAGCACGCGGCTCAGTGATGACTGGCAGTTGCCCTGGAATAGCGCTCATATTAACGTCGTCCAGCGTACCGGCCTCGACACAACCAAGCGTGATGTGCGGGCGGAACCCATCAACATCCAGCCCTGGGTGAATACCATCCAGTGCCGCGAGTAATCGCTGACGTGCCTCAACCATCCAGGCAGTTTTCTGCGTGCGTAACTCAACCCAAACGCAGTTACCGGCCTTGTCTGGTAAGAAATTAACACCATCAAGCACCAACTTATCGAGAACAGGCAGTGCCGCAGCGGCCGCCTTGAGGCGTGGCATGTCCTGTTCAGTCACGTTAATCAGTGTCACGTGTGGGATAAACTCACCAAAGTCAAGGTTCATTTTTTCTGATAATTCTTGAAGATACGCATTCTGCTCATCATCAAAGACGAGGCTGACTGACGCCATATGTTTTTCGACTGGATATGCGGTTTCTGCTGCGCGCATTAGTTCTCTCCTTCTTTTACTTTCTCCCGAACCTTCTGGTCAATTTCCGCCAGAACCTCAGGATGTTCTTTCAGGTACAATTTGGTCTTATCACGGCCTTGACCAATAGTCTCACCGTTATATTTGTAAAAGGCACCTGACTTTTCTATGATACCATGTGTAGCTGCCAAATCTAGAATATCACCAGTTTTAGAGATGCCTTCATTATACATAATGTCAAACTCAGCGATGCGGAATGGCGGCGCAATCTTATTTTTCACCACCTTGATCTTGGTGCGATTACCGAGGATATCATCACCAACCTTGATCTGCCCGATGCGGCGAATATCCACCCGCTGCGAGGCGTAAAACTTCAGTGCGTTACCACCCGTCGTAGTCTCAGGATTGCCAAACATCACACCAATCTTCATGCGGATCTGGTTGATGAAAATCACTGTGGCTTTCGACTTGTTAATGATACCAGTCAGTTTACGCAGCGCCTGGCTCATCAGCCGTGCCTGCAGACCCATGTGCGAATCGCCCATGTCGCCATCAATTTCCGCTTGTGGCGTCAGCGCTGCCACCGAATCCACCACGATCAAATCCACCGCGTTTGAACGCACTAAGGTTTCAGTAATCTCTAACGCCTGCTCGCCGTTGTCTGGCTGTGATACCAACAGGTTTTCGGTGTCCACGCCCAAACGCTTAGCGTAGGCCGGGTCAAGCGCATGTTCAGCGTCAATAAAGGCTGCTGTGCCGCCCTGCTTTTGAATTTCGGCAATGGCATGCAATGTCAACGTTGTCTTACCCGAACTCTCGGGGCCGTAAATCTCAATGATGCGTCCCTTTGGATAACCGCCGCCTAGTGCCAAATCGAGGCTTAGCGAACCTGACGGAATCACTTCAACATCAACTTTATGAGCTTCGCCTAGTTTCATAATTGAACCATCACCAAACTGCTTGGTGATCTGATCCATGGCCAGACCCAGCGCTTTTAATTTCCCGTCATCAACTTTTTTCTCTGGTGCCTGAGCTGTGCCAGTTGCGGCGTCTGTTTGATGTTTGTCATCGGTTTTCGCTGTGCTAGCCATACCTCTCCCTCCGTTATCTTATGCTGTATAGTATACCATAAATCAAGCGCCTACCGCGAGCGGTGAAACTTTGCTATAATGGATAACATGAAACGACAAGCGGGCTTTACGGTGATCGAGGTGCTGGTGGCGATTATATTTCTCGGTGTAGCTACGGCGGTGGCGTTTACCCAGCTGGTGACAATTCAACGCGAGCACCAAAACGACCGGAAAAAAACCGCTATTAACGCCATGCATTACAGCCTCGAAGAAGCCTATTACAAGCAGCATGGCTCTTATCCGGAAAAGATTACCGACGAGACGCTACCGACCATGGACAAGGAACTACTCAAAGATCCGAGTGGTAAAAAGCTTGGCGACAATGGCAGCGCCTATCGCTACGAGCCGACTAATTGCCACAGCGGTAAATGTAGATCATATTCGCTCAGGGCCATGCTTGATGGTGAGGCGGATTTCGTCAAAGACAGCCGCCACAAATAGCTAAATCATAACCAAACTAATCGTAACAGACTGGCCGGCCGTTCTTGAAGGCCTCGATGGCATTGTTAAGGATAGCCACTTGGTGCTTGGGATTGGCCACGTAATGAAAAATATAGGTCGTCTCCTCACCCTCAGTACTGAGGCGAATGGTGCCGTAGTTAAAGATCGTCTGGGCGATGCCGGCCTGGAAAAAGCTAGCGTCCTCGATACTACCGAGGCTGACTGTCTGCTCGTGCCGAACGAAGAGGCTCTGTTGGATTTCCTGGATGACGCTTTCATTAGTCATGAAAAAATGATTCTGTAGATACACCCACAGGGTGATCGCGCCGCCAAGCACCACCAAGGCAACGAGCAGTAGCGCGATACCCAGCACTGCCCCCGGATTCACCGCCGGAAACAGCGGAATATTAGCGGTTAGCGACGAGAATGAGGCCGCAAATACCAGCAACACCACGACCAACAGGAGAGTGATGGCTGTAGGAATGACCATGCCGATCGGGTGGCGCTTGATGTCGAGGATGACATACTCGCCCTCGCTGAGATTGAGCTGCGGATAATCGCGAACGGACTGGTCGTGACGCGCCTTGGTCTCTGGGCTGACTGCGGGAACGGTCGGCTCAAGCGGCCGCGCAGCATGAACAACATTTGGTTCGTTAGCGTATTGGGCACGAATCTGTGGATTGAAGTTTTGCCCCTCAATCATCTCTGGCTGGATGGTGACGTGCGAGGCTGGCTGTGGCTCAATCGGCGGCGCAGTCGTCACCGGTGGCGGTGTCACGTCAGCCGGCGGATGATAATACAGCGGCCGACCATCAGAATCATACGCAACCGGCTGGGTATAGTCAGGCTCAGGGTTAGTCTGGTTCGGATTCATTAGTTCTAGTATAGCATATCGGCCGGATTATGCGACGTCACGGGTATGTTTTGTCCGATTGTTATGGCGTGGATTACGCTGCGCCACCCGCCGCAGATCCTCGTGCGCATCAAACTCGTCAACAATCTTATGTCCCAAGATCCGCTCAAGCACGTCCTCCAGGCTGACGATACCAACCGTCTCGCGAAACTCATTCACTACGATGAACAAGTGATGCCGCACTCGCAAAAACGCCGCCAGCGCGTGTTGTAATGTCTGATCCTCGCGGATGTAATACACCTTTTTCTCCATGACGGTTCGTGCCCGCTTGCTCGTCGACGAACGGTTAATTGTCAATAAATCCTGAATATATAGCATCCCCACTATATGATCAATATCGCCCTTGGTCACCGGAAAGCGGCTATGCCCGGTCTGTGCAGCGCGTCCAGCACCAGTGGCCCCAATACCTCGTCCTGATCCACCGTATCAATCACGCTACGCGGCGTCATCACTTCCTTGACCGGCACCGCATCAAACGATAGCACGCCGATGACCATCTTTTTCTCATCCCGACTGAGCGCCTCGCCCGCCTGCTCGACCATGGCGACGAGCTCTTCTTTTGATTCAATGTCATAGCCGTCATTGGGCATCGGTGCCACCGAGCGAATCATTGCAAACAACGTCGGAAATTTCTCGATCAGCACCAAAATTCGCCCCTCATACCGCTCGTAAAGCCGCTGGGAATATTGTTGCCATAGTGAAATCCGCGCCAGTGCTCCCGCCTCCAATGCGATGGCTAGCGAAATGATAATGCCCAGTAGCCAATGAAACAACTCCACACCGATGACACTGAGCGTCACCAGCAGCACCGCTGCGATCACCCGCTGCAGCGAAAAAATATCCCGCATCAGCGCATGTCGCTTCAACAAATGCTGCGCATCCTGATCACCACGACGCGCTCGCCGCTGCAGCTCAAACTTACTGTGTGACGAGGCCTGCGGATGGACACCCATCACGATGAGCAGCAGTACGAGGATTACGACATACAGGATTCCTAGCAAAATATCGCTCATGCTGTTCATTGTATACTTTTTATGCTATAATAGCCAGAGTTAATTTGGAGGAAATATGAACGGAAAAACCTGGGCTATCTTTGCAATCGTTGTCGCGGCTGTCGTCGGCGGTATGATTTATCTGTCAACACAGAATCGCTTGAACGTCAGTGATATCTCGCGCGATGCAGCCCTGCGCGTTATGCCAGCCGAAGCACGTACTGGCGACATCGGCGAGCACACTATCGGCAACACCAATGGCAAAGTCTTGATGATCGAATACGGCGACTACCAGTGCCCGGGCTGCCGCACTGCCGCACCAGAAGCCAAGCGCGTGGCCGAGAAATACAAGGATCACGTCGCGCTGGTCTTTCGTAATTATCCGATCCCGTCGCTCCATCCAAACGCCCGAGCGGCGGCGGCGGTCGCCGAGGCAGCTGGGCTGCAGGGCAAGTTCTGGGAAATGCACGACCTACTCTACACCAACCAAGGCGCATGGAGCAATGCCCGCGCCAAAGAACGCACCGACGTCTTCAGTGGCTACGCCAAGCAGCTGGGCCTGAATGTTGATAAGTTCAATGCTGACCTAGCCTCCGGTGCTGTCACGAAGAAAATTGACTTTGACGTGGCGGTCGGGCGACAGTTACAAATTGATGGCACACCAACCTTTTTCATCAATGGCAACAAGCTTAACCTCGGTGACGCTAGCTCTATCGAAAACGCCGTCAAAGACGCCCTGAAAAAGGCCGGCGTCGCAGTCGATGAAGCAAAAAAATAACATCAAATTGATCAAAAGCATTAACTAGTGCCCAAGTAAAAATCACCCCGGTGCCTGTGGGGTGATTTTTATGCCGTCCCTTTTTAGGACATGCGCACTTATTGTGCTATGTATGTTTGCCATTTGGCAGGCACCACATCCACTGCGACCTTTTTGCGCCGACTGGTCGACACAACATTGATTGCTATTGGCATGTGTTTCGTACTCCTTTGTACTAGTGCAGCCTCACGCGCTTCGACCTTTATTGCCCACTTTATTTATAAGCAGCGACATGCTTCGGCGCGAGACACATCAGCCATGATAGCAAAGACTGATACGAACGTCAAGCAGAAGCTACCTCTGATCTGACCCCTGATATCAGCCTCAAAACAGGCGCAACCGCTTGGCGAAGATGTACACAATGCCGATGAGCAGCACCGTAAACCCGGTAATCACCGGATAGGCCCACGCCTCGCCCTGAAACGGTAGGGCAATGTTCATGCCATACATACCATAAAACACATTCGGGATGGCCAGGAGAATGGTGATGGCGGTCAAGACTTTCATCCGCTGGTTGAGGACATTGTTGGCAATGGTTGAATAGGCGTTCTGGATACTGGTGATGGTCTGGCTGTTGGCGGTAACCATGACCAGTAATTGCTTGACGTGCAGCACCAGATCACCCAGCGCCTCGAGGTCGCGCACCGTGAATAGGCCACGACGATTGAGCGCTAATTGGCCGAGCACACTCGCTAACCCCTCGAGGCTGGAATGAAATTCATTGAGGCTATCTTCGATGGCCACAAACTCGATAAAGTCAGCATTTTTCACCTCGTGGCGCGACAGCCGGTGCCTGGCGGCAGCGATATTACCAGCAAGGTCATGAATCTGTTGTTCGTACGCAGCCACCGCACAAGCGATGGTCGCTGCGAGGAGGGCGCCGGGCTTATCGGTCGTGGTCGTGAGAAACGGCTCGGCGGCTCGCGGCGAGAAATTATTGGCAGGATTAATCGTTACAAACTGGGTTTTCGACACAGCAGCCAGCAGCGGTGCGGTTTTTATAACATCGTCTCGAACAAGCGGCAGCCGCATAAAGACATACTCAATGCCGCCGCTATATTCCATCCGCGGTAGTTCGCGCACATCGGCCGCGTCACGGACGATATTTTCGTCAAGGCCAAACTGCTCGGCCAATTCATCTGGACATAGCGTACCGCTGGCATGCGCCCAGACGCCACGATGAAACTGATGCGTTCGCCCTAACGAATCACCCATACATCGCCGCTCAAAGTAGCCCACCGTCATGCAAAAATTATACCCCAGAAAACACCACTCTGGCAATTAGCCGCGTAGCCGCTTTTCCCTAACTGGCATCACCGCGACCATCGCGACAACCATCAGCCCTGAACTGATCAAAAATACCTGATGCAGCCCATCGGCAAATGCGTGGAGAATGACATTGGTAAATTCCTCCTGCTGCTGGCTGAACTGCTGTTTTGCCTGAGCTTGAGCTGGTGCTGGTAGCCGCTCAAACCCTTGAGCCGCCGCCCGAGCGATCGTCTCTTTTTGAGCATTCAGCCGCAGCAACACATCAGCGTTCAGCTCACCAGACAGCATCTGCTGGGCAGCTGGTGAGCGCTGTAAACTCTGAATATATGGCAGCTGATGTGGATCGCCAACATGTGCTAGGATACCAGCGGTTAATATGCCCGATAATACTGCTGCACCAATTGTCGAGCCCAGCCCACGAAATAGCTGCACGCTGGAGGTCGCCGCACCGAGGTCTTTTTGCGTAAACTCATTCTGCACCGCCAAGTTCAAGATCGGCATCGCTGCTCCCAGACCCAGCCCTGCCAGCGCCATCACCACCGCCTCATGCCAATATGGTGACTCGGGCTGCAAGATAGTCAGCGCCGCTACACTGGCCGCCGTCACGCCAAAGCCACCGACGATCCAGCGCTTATACCGACCAGTCTTGGCAACCAGCCGGCCGACCGTGATTGAGCTGGTCATAATACCCGCCACCATCGGCAGCAGCATTAGCCCAGCCTGCGAGGCAGTGGCGCCAAACACCTGCTGATTGAATTGTGTTAGATATAAAATCGCCCCCATAAAGGCCGCGCCAAACAAGCTAGCCGCCGCCATGATCAAACGATATGTCCGATTGGCAAAGAACCGTAGCGGCAGAATCGGCTGCTTAGCTCGCCGCTCAATGAGAACAAAACTCAGCGCCGCCAGTGCCGATACCGTCAGCAGCACGCCCTGAATGAGCGCTAGGCTGACACCGCTCTCAATTAGCCCCTTAAAGATCATCTCTGTGTTGTCTACCGCCAGCACCAACGTCGCTAGCGCAATGGTGATCAATAGCGCACCGAGGTAATCGGGCTTGTGCGTGCGGTCGTGCTTGATCTGCGGGCAGTAGCGAATGATGAGGATGGTGGCGATCACCCCGATCGGCACATTGATCAAGAACGTCCAGCGCCAATCACTGACCACACCAAACAGCGACACACCATCAGTCAACCAGCCACCGATTAATGGCCCGGCTACCGAACTCATCCCAAAAACCGCACCAAACAGTCCTTGCCATTTACTACGTTCCTTTGGCGGAAAGAGATCACCAACAATAGTAAAGGCGTTCGCAGTGATGATGCCGCCGCCAATACCCTGTAGCGCCCGCCACGCAATCAGCCACTCGACTGTCGGCGCCAGGCCGCTCAGTAGCGAGCCGATGGTAAAAATACTCACTCCGGCGAGTAACAGCGGCTTGCGGCCATACATGTCGCTCAACTTACCAGCCAGCGGCACGGTCACCGTGGTGGTCAACATATAAGCGGTCACAATAAAGCCAAGCGATGAGAAGCTATTAAATTCCTTGACAATCGCCGCCAACGCCGTCGAGACAATCGTCTGATCCAGCGCCACCAAAAACAGTGCGCTCATCACCGCACCCATGACGATTAATTTATTTCTGATCGATAATTCGTGTAGCATTGTTACCTTTCACGTTATTCAAGTATCAACAGCCCATAAATGTAAGAACTCTCCAACTCAACTACTCAGTACGACTTACATCCTGCACCCAAGCGTAGTATTTTACGCCGGATGGGCGGTGGGTGTCAAGAAGCAGTCAGGCAGACAGAACCTGCCCCAACCCAGCCTCGCTAAAACTGTTACTTGACCAGTCGCAGCCGCTCAACCAGCCAGTCTCTTGGCAGGATCGACAAGAACCAGCCAGCGCGCGGGCCGGAGTCTTTGCCAATGAGCACACGGTAGATGGTGGTAAAGAGCTCTCGCGGCGGCAGCAAACCGCTTTCCTTGTAGGCGTAAATTGCTTGATGAAACCAATTACCATCAGCCTCAGCCGGCGCGTCGGCGATGTCGTCAGCCAACCGCCATAGGTATTCTTTTTGCTCTGGCGAAAACTCATCGGGATGTACCTCGTCCGCTAGGCGAAACTTCAATGACTCAGGCGCCCATCGCTCCAGCCACCGACTGACATAGCCTAGTTCCGTGATAATCACCGTCTCTTCCTCATCGACGATGCGGACATATTCCGGACTGCGCCGCAAAATTTCTACCGTTTTTGCTGTGTCGCACAGCGCCGCTTGATATGAAATGACCAGATGCGAGAAGGGAATTGAGCTGACCGCTGGATGATCCAGTCCGTCGGTACACAAGAATAGTAGCCGTTCATCGAGCTCATTCTGTGGATGCTGCTTCATCGTCGCGAAGTCGTCAACCAGCCGCACCAGGCTATCGGTCTCGTCAAAATACAGCCGCTTAGCCGGCGAATACCGGAGCATGAAATAGCGCACCACCTCAGGTGGCAACATATCGACAACATCGTGTGCGTTCACGCCGGTACCTTTGCTGGCGCTCATCTTTTTCGTATCACCAGTGCGATTAATAAATTCATATGGCACTGGTAGTGGCGCATCAATATCGTAAACTTCACGAGCGATCCGC
>JABCOH020000027.1 GCA_013333695.2 Candidatus Saccharimonadota bacterium
AAACGACGCTCTCGACAGTTCGGCTACTGATCCATTGAAAGCTGGCGGACGACCAGCACCGGCGACCAGTGAGAGTGGCGGTGGTCAAGGCGGGCCGGATCTGGAAGCTCACGCGGCAAAACAAGCTGAATATAAGCGTAAAGTAGACGACTATGCGGACGAATCGGAAAAAATATTCGACGGGCGCGAAGAGTTCATCCGATCTCTCCCTGACGAACTTAAAGAGCAGGCTAACAAGGATTTTGACAGGTTAGCAGATTGGTTCATGGAAATGCTTGCGTCCTGTAGGCAGTTGATGTGGACAGAAGAGGCTCTCGCCAATCCTGCCACATCGGCTGAGAATAGACAGGCGCTTCTAGAGAGGGAGAAAAAACTTGTTGCTGAAATTGATGATATGGAAAGTAATAAGCCGGAGGTTAAGACGACGGGGCGTCCAGTTTCTGGCGAGGACGGAAATGATGACGAGGTATTAGATGTAACTCGTTTGCTGGCGGCTGAAGAGTATAGGAAGAATATGGGCTTTGCTAACTGGTATAGTAATGCCTACAAGTCAGCTTCTGAAGATGCTTCTCCAGAGAAGCGGTCGCAGCTGCTAATGGTGAGTAAGTGGTATAACAACCGTGGGACTATTTACGCTGGATTAAGGGATACGCAATTAGCACTTGCTAATCCCTCAATATCCAGTGATGTGAGACAGGCTCTGATAGGCAAGGAAAGGACACTTATTAACTTGCTTAAAGATTCTGAAAACTACAAGCCAAAATACGACCCGTCCTTGGATCTTGCTGTTTATAATAATGGAGAGCCTAATTCACAGTCAGAACAGAATAAGAATGGCGGTGGGGAGCAGCCGGAAAGTAGTAGCAGTGAGGCGGACAAGAAAAATGTGGAAAAAGGGCGTATGCTTAAGAAGCTTGGTGGATGGCTTATTCGAGTGTTAGCCATCAACGAACCAACTTCGTCAATAGACACGACCCCGAAGTCATCTGATGGCACGGGCAATACGGTCGATCAAGAACAACGAGTCAAGGTGAAGGTGTCTCGAAAACAGCCACCGAACCCAATCCCGAAACGTCGGGTGAGGCGAAAAAGTAGTACAAATGCTACAAACTAAGGTACATTAACCTCGTAGAGGGGACGGTGTTACGTAAAAGTCAGTGCTGTTTGTTGGCACTGGCTTTTACTTGTTATAAGCAGTGAGTTGGTATAAACATGAAGAATTGATATAATAGACAAAAGAGCAGTGAAGCAAAGGAGACGATATGTTCCAACTAGACGATAATTTTTTGAAAGAATTAGGACTAGATCAACTGCCGGATGAGCAGAAGAAGCCGTTTTTGCAGCACATTTATAGTGAGTTGGAGCTACGGGTCGGTGAGCGGCTGAGTCAGGGGATGAGCGACGCGCAGCTGGATGAATTTGCGAACATTATCGACAAGGCACCGGGCGCGGTAGATGAGTTTCTCGCCAAACATGCGCCAAATTACCAGCAGGAGCCGATGTTTCAGCGACTAGTGCAGGCGACCAAGGCCGATCCGAATAATCCGGGCCTAAAAGATGAGTTTGCGGCGACGAAGTGGCTGGAGGTAAACCGGCCTGATTATCGCGACGTGGTGGCGGCAACAATGGACGAGCTGAAGAAGGAGATTATAACTAACCGCGAGGCTATTTTAGGCGGTATGAGTGCATCCTCGGCGCCGGGGCAAGCTTAGAGCGAGTTTTTTAAGCTGCCTTAGATCATGGACTTAGTCTTGATGGCCGCGGAGAAACGCCTCTGCGGTCATTTTTTTGCCGCTCGGGGCGATCAGTTCGAGGATGGTTATGTACCGTCCATCACAGCACTTGACGCTCAGCGGCGATTCTGGAGCCTCTGAGACGTGAGTTTTGGTAATAATGAGCTCACGGTCATGAATGCGCAGACGACTACGTGGAAAGCCGAGATACGCCCGCACATGGGCATCGGCGGCTGTGGCGGTCATGGTGGCAGGATCAATGAGCGACATACCCTTGGAAAGCAGCTGGCAATACGTGGCATCGGCGTCGTTTTGTGGGGTCGGTTGGAGCGTACCGGCGAGGATGCTTGGCAGCGTGCGCACGAGCAGGTCGCTGCCGGCGGCAAACAGTTCATCATATAGCTGCGGTTTGGTTTCGGTGCCGGTGAGCGGGTGACGGTGCTGGGTATAAATTGGGCCAGCGTCCATCTGGGCGTCAAGTTGCATAATGGAGATGCCGGTTTCTGAGTCTTGGTGTGCAATGGCGGCCTCAATGGGCGAAGGGCCACGCCATTTTGGCAGTAGCGAAGGGTGGAGATTAATAATACCGGGAGTGAAGAGGTCAATGATTGACTGGGGGATAATTTTGCCATAAGCGACGAGGACGCCGGCGACGGGCTGAAGGGCGGTGATATCGGGGACAATGTCGTGGAGCTTGTTGGGCTGCCAGACGAGGATGCCATGTTGGCGGGCAAAGGTCTTGACTGGTGGTTCGGTAAGCTTATGGCCGCGGCCGCTACGCATATTGGGTTTGGTGATAACGGCGCGAATGGGAAATCCTGCCTCGTAGAGTGCTTTAAGGGCGATTAGACTGTACGCTTCAGTGCCGAAAAAGATGATTGGCGGCATGTTAGTCCCACAACTGAGCATTATCTTTGATGTCGGCTTCGTAATCAAGCGGCTGTAATTCACCAGAATCATCAAGCGTGTAAAAAGCATCGTGCTGGTCGCGGATATGGTCGATAAAGACGATGCCGTTGGTGTGATCAATCTCGTGCTGGATGACACGGGCGAGGAAGCCTTCGGCCTTGAGGTGAATCTCGTTACCATCAAGGTCAAGAGCCCTGACGCGGATTTTAGAATGGCGGGGGACTTTGCCGTAGACGTGCTTGACGCTGAGGCAGCCTTCGAAATCGGCAACAATTTCTCCCTCGTATTTGACAATTTCAGGATTGATCAAGGTAGTGAATTCGCGAGTGGCTTTGTCGTCAAAGTCGCTGCGGACGATGATGACGCGCTCGAGATGATCAACCTGGATGGCGGCTAGGGCAGCGCTGATTTCATGAGGGCGAGAATCTTCCCAGTCAAGAGCGGCCGCGATCATATCGGCTGATAACTGGCGCACCTCGTCGGTGATGACGTGAATTTTAGCTGATTTTTGGCGGAGATGCGGATTTGGTAGGGCAATGATATCGTCTTTAGTCATTGTGATCATTATAGCACAGGTGGCTAGAGGAGGCTGGTCGGGTCGAGCTCAGCCTGCCAATGAGCGGGTGGTACGAGATCAAGGAGACTGACGAGGTCGCTGCGGCGGGGGCTTTTGAGAATGAGCTGCCAGCGGTACGTGTCGCGGACTCGCTCATAAAATGCTGGTGTTGGGCCAAGGATGTGTACGTCGGCCGGGGCAGCTGCCCGCAGTGTCTGGGCGAGCTTTTTGGCGTTGCGGATAGCGGCGGCTTCGGTTTTGTAGACGCAGGTTAATTTGAGCAGATAGACAAATGGCGGAAAGTCAGTGGCGCGTCGCCGAGCGATAGTGCGGGCGTAGAAATCAGCATAATTTTGGGCGAGTCCATCACGGATGGCGGGATGGACTGGCTGAAAGGTCTGGACGATGACGTCGGTGGCATGATGGGAGCGGCCAACGCGGCCAACGACTTGGGCCAGCAGCTGAAAGGTGCGCTCGCTTGAGGAAAAGTCAGGTAGTGTTAACCCAGCGTCGGCCTGGACGACACCGACAGTGCGTAGGTGCGGTAGATCGAGGCCCTTGGCGATAACCTGGGTGCCGATGATGATGTCAATTGAACCGTTTTTTAGCTCATCGTAGCGCTTGTCGGCCGCATCGTCGGCAGTCGTGTCGGCATCGAAGCGGGCGATGGTGCTCGCAGGAAAGAGCTTGCGTAATTCTGCCTCGATGCGCTTGGTGCCGAGGCCTTTATGAATGATATCGGCATGATGACACTCGGGACAGCTGGTAGGAACGGGCGCTCTGAAGCCACAGATATGACAGAGGAGCTGGTGCTGGTCGGCGTGTAGTGTGAGCGGCACGAAGCAGCGTGGACAGCCGGCGTTCCAGCCGCATTGTTCGCATAGGGTGATAGCGGCGGTGCCGCGGCGATTATGAAAGATGAGGGCTTGATGGCCGTCGTTCAGCGAGCCAGTGATAGCCGAGAGTAGTTGATCAGAGAGAAAGAAATGCTGAGTAAAGTTTGTGCGCTTGGTCATATCAACCAGCGAGATGTGCGGCTTGACGGCGTCTGAACGGGCGGGCGTGGGCATAGCGATGATAGGCCGGCCAGCGGTTTTCGCCAGAAAATAATCGCTGATCGTAGGGGTGGCACTGCCGAGAACGAGCTTGGCTTCATGCTGGCGCGCGAGAATGGCCGCAGTACGCAGCGCTGAGTAGCGGGGCGATTGCTCTTGTTTGAAGCTGGGTTCGTGGCATTCATCAATGACGATGAGCCCCAGCTGCTGGACGGGCATGAACAGGGCTGATCGAGGGCCGATGACAATGAGCGGGTCGCGTGAATTGATAACATGTTGCCAAGTCACGTGCCGCTCGGCTTCGGTCTGGCGCGAGTGGGTGAGGATAATGTTGTCGAAATACCTCGCAAATTCGTTAACGAGTTGTGAGGTGAGGGCGATTTCTGGCACCAGAATAATTGACGATAAGCCCTCGTCCATCAACCGCCGGGCGAGCTCGATGTAGACACGCGTCTTGCCAGATCCGGTCACGCCATGTAGTAGGGCGCTGCTGGGGAGCATGTCGTCAATGGCGGTGATGGCGGCTCTCTGGTCGGGCGTGAGCGCTGTTGTCGGTGGTCGTGAGGCCTGCGGACTGGTAGCGCGTGCGGGTATATGGCGGCGCTTTTTCGTCAAACCGCGTGGCAGAATGGTTTGCCAGACGGTCGCGAGATGCGTATGATAATAGCTACTCATCCACAGGGCCGTTTGGATGAGCGGTAGCGGTACGGCAGTGTCATCTAAAATCTGGACAATTTCTTTAACCGTAAACTCAGGCTTAACGACTGCTGACATGATGATACCAACGCAACGATCTGAGCCAACTTCTATAACCACGAGTGCACCGACTGGCAGTCTCTCGGGATGTGCATAGGTAAATGAGTGCGCATCAGCACGAATAATCTTGATTGGTGATACCAAATAGTAGTACATGTCTTGCCTTATTATACCGTGCTGGCTACCTGAATATAATCATGAGCATTTTGAAATATAAATACTTATACTTATGAGGTGGGGTATATAATTGTCGAAAAAAGCTTGTCGGGTGTTGTAAAATTGTGATACACTGAGTGGTAACGAAAGGGAATACGGGGAGAGAATGCTTGACATTTTTATTACATCACGAGTGAGACGCAAAATCGTAGTTGTGTATGCCAAGTATCCTGATTTTCATACGCATGTTCGGGGGCTAGCCAAGCTGATCAAGGAAGATCCTGGTAATATTCAGCGCGAGCTCAAGCGGCTAGAGAAAGTTGGTTTCCTGAGGAGTGAGAAGCAAGGCAATTCGCGGGCATACTTTACGAACAAGCAGTTCCCGATTTTCAAGGAATTACAGAGTATGGTGATTAAGTCGCAGCAACATGCGGCACGACCGAAGCGTAGTTCGGTTGATAGAGATTGATGACGCTGTTTGAGCGGATTTTGGCGGCGCGGGGCCTGACGACGCGAGCAGCGCGCGAGGCTTTTTTGCAGCCGGATTATACGGCGGTGAAGCATGATCCGTTTTTGCTGCCAGACATGAAAAAGGCAGTGGCGCGGTTGAAACAAGCGCGGGAGCAGGGCGAAAAAATTGTTATTTACGGCGATTATGACATTGACGGACTGAGCGCTACGGCGCTGCTGCTGGATGCCTTTGGTAAGTTTGGTTTTGAGGACGTCGATGCTTTCATTCCGAACCGGTTCGTTGAGGGTTATGGTATGACCATGGGTGCGGTGGATAAGGTGTGTGATATGGGTGCGGATCTAATAGTGACGGTGGATACCGGTAGTTTGTGTCATGCGGAGATCGCCTATGCCACCAGCTTGGGGATTGATACAGTGGTGACGGATCATCACAACGTGGCCGAAACGCCGCCACCGAGCGTGGCAGCGGTGAATCCGAAATTTCCAGGACATACTTATCCATTTCGTGATTTGTGTGGTGCGGGCGTGGCGTTTAAGTTGGTGCAGGCACTGCAGACAGAACTAGATGGTTTGCCAGATGGCTATGAAAAATGGCTGCTGGATTTGGTGGCGCTGGGGACGGTTTGTGATATCGTGACGCTGGCAGATGAAAATCGGGCAAATGTCTATTGGGGCTTAGAAGTGTTGAAAAAACAACAACGTCCAGGATTGAAAGCCTTGATGATGGTGGCGGGTATTGAACCAGAGCAGGTCAATGCCAGGCATCTGGGATTCGGCTTGGGACCGCGCATGAATGCGGCGGGTCGGCTGGAGACAGCGCAGCACGCACTGGATATGCTGACGGCGCGCGACGGCTTGGTGGCACTGGGGGCGAGTGAGAAGCTGGAGGAGTTGAATGGTAAGCGGCGCAGTATTCAGGATGCAATTTTTGAGGAAGCATGCGTGCAAGCCGAGGATTTGGCTGATGACCGGGTGTTGGTGGTTAGTAGTGCTGGCTGGAACCACGGTGTCATCGGCATTGTGGCGTCGAAATTGGTGGAGAAATATAAAAAGCCGGTGTTTATCATTGGCGAGCGCGGCGAGGAAGCAACGGGTTCGGCACGTAGTTTTGGTGATTTTTCAGCAGCAGATGCAGTACGGGCAGCGGATGACATTATCATCAAAGGCGGCGGACACGGTGCAGCTGCTGGTGTGACGCTGGAGACTGAAAAGATTGGTGATTTTCGTCGTCGCGTGAATGAGTTTTATGAATCGCTACAGCTGACAAACCAAGAGCGATATTTGTTGCCGCGGGCTGATGTAGAAATTGATGATTTTTCGGAAGTTGATGAGGAATTGGTGGCAAATCTGGCGAGAATGGAGCCATTTGGCAATGGTAATCCCGAGCCGGTATTGAAAATCACTGCTGCAAGCGTGCTGAGCGCGCGACGAATGGGGGCGGACGGGCAGCACGTTAAATTAGCGCTGCGTGATAAAAATGGTAAAGTGTTGCAGATGCTGGCGTTCAACGCGCCAGAGGAATTTTTCCGCGAGCCAGGCGACGAGGTGGTAGCGTGGTTTCAGCCGACCATCAACGAATGGCAGGGGGCGCGGACGGTTGAAGGGCGGCTCGTTCACGTGGCTTTGTTAGATTGATGTGGTAATTACAACTTTTGTTTGAAGGTGATCACTAGTTATTTGGGTGTAGTGGTTTTTTCGTTGTGAAATTCGCAACGATGTTATGTTGTGCGGGCTTGTGGTTTTTGAGGGAATGTTGGTGACTTGACAAATCGCGAGAGAGAGTAATATGAGCCCATAATATAAAGCTTGCTAAACACAAGAAGGAAACAAACATGACACAAAATTATGAAAAAATTGAAAAAGAACAAGGGCTAGACCCACGTGTTGAGTCGCTAGCGATACCATTGGCGCGGGATTATGCTGAAAAAAATTATCCAAAACGTGAAGATGGTACGTTTGAACCAGCATGGCGCGGGGCAAATGGCGAAAAAGATTTGCGAGGAAAGTCTCCCGAAGAAGTGGCGGCGCAGCTAGAAGACGAAGGATATACTCCAGAGGCGGCGCTTGCTTTAGCGCAGTCAATGGTGGTTGACATTGCCAATACGCCGTATGATCAGTTCCCAGATCACTGGAAAAAGCAGAACCGTGGCGGCGCAGAATTCCTCATTAGCTTGGTGGATGAGGTGGGCGCCGATAATATCCGTGCTTTGGATCTATCTGACTCAGAGGTGCAAGAAAAATATGGTACGTTAATTCATGCTAACTGGTTGGAGCGCAACCAGTGGGTTCTTGATCCAGAATACGGTAATTCTGTGCTAGCACAGTCATATGCGGATCTTCCTGCCGATGAACAGCAGAAGGATATTGACCAGATGCGGGTGCTGCAGGGTTGGCTTGAAGCTCAGCAGAATCCTGAAGAGATCGGTGTCTAGATACTCGGGCTATGTCCCTCCGAGATAATGACATCATACAAAACTCTCGCTCTGAGGCTAATCAGAGCGAGAGTTTTATTTTGCAAAAATATTTCTCATCTGTTATAATGCAAAAAGTATGGTTCAAGTTACACGTAAAGATCAGAAGGAAGCGAACGAGAACGTGATTCGTCGCTTTAATCGCAGGGTGCTGCAGAGCGGTGTCCTTGCGCGGGCAAAGTCGGTGATGCGATTTGCCAAGCCGATTTCCAAGGCCGAGCGCCGTAAGAAAGCGATTATTCGCCGCGAGCGCCGGGCCGAGAAAACAGCCAGGATGCGCATGGGGGCCACGCGTTAATGTCGGCGCTAAAAGCGCGTATTGCTGATGAAATGAAAGCCGCTCTTCTAGGGCGGCATCGTTTTCGGGGTGATGTCCTGCGTAGTCTGAAGGCGGCAATTCTTAATGAGGAGGTGTCGCTCGGTAGGCGCGACGAGGGCCTAAACGATGCAGAAGTGGAGAAGGTTATTGCCCGTGAAGTTAAAAAACGCAAAGAAAGTGCCGCGTTATACTGGGCGAATGGCCGAGCGGAACTAGCTGAACCAGAGGAGAAGGAGGCGGCAATTTTACAGGAATTTTTGCCTAAACAGCTGAGCGAAGACGAGATTCGGGCAATGGTCGAGGCAGCGGTTGCTGATTTGGATGCGACGATGCAACAAATGGGTCAGGTGATTGGCGCGGTGAAGACTAAAGCCGGCAATGCGGCTGATGGCGCCTTGATTGCGAAAATTACCAAAGAAACGTTAGCAAAACAATAACAACACAGAAAAAGGAGTAAAGAATGATCTTATTATTTGGGCCGCCAGGGGCCGGTAAAAGTATGCAGGGGCAGATGTTGGCGGCGCGTCAGGGTTGGAAATGGCTATCGACCGGCGAGATGTTGCGCCGAAGTAATGATCCAGCGGTGATCGATATTTTACGCTCGGGGGAGTTGGTAAGCGATGAATTGATTTACCAAGTGTTTGAGCAGGCGGTGCAGGATGCGCGCGATAGAAACTATCCAAATATTATTGTCGACGGCTTTCCGCGGACGAAGGAGCAGGCGGCGTGGCTGGATGAGTATATGGCGCAGATGAATGAGAAGATTGATACGGTGATTTCGTTGGAAGTGCCGGAGGCGGAGATTATGCGGCGACTAGAAAAGCGTGGCCGGTTGGAGGATACGCCAGAGGCAATTGCCCGGCGGATGACGATTTATCGGCAAAAAATGTATCCGGTGTTAGGTATTTTTGCCGAGGCAGGGGTTAGGATTGTCCATTTGGATGGCGTCGGTACGGCTGGCGAAGTGCATGACCGGATTTATGAAGAGGCGGCGTACGCATGCCAACTTTAATTACTGGCGAAAAAACGCCGCAGCAGATGAAGGATATGCGCGAATGCGGGCGGATGTTGGCGACGATTTATGATGAGTTGCGCCAGCGAGTGACGGCTGGAATGAGCGAGCTGGACGTTAATGCGTTTGTGGCTGGGCGAATTAAGGATTTCGGCGCGGAAGCGACGTATTTGACGGATGAGGTGAAATTTCCAGGGGTGATTTGCGTGTCGACTAATGAGCAATTGGTGCACTCATTTCCGACAGATTATGTGTTTGAGAAGGGCGATGTGGTGAGTTTTGACCTGGTGATTGGCTACCATGGTATGAAAACCGATAGCGCCTTTACGATGGTGATTGACGAAGAGCCGCGCGGTGCTAAAAAGCATTTATTGCACGCGACGGAGCATAGTTTGTATGCGGGAATTGATGCGATTTCCGGTGACGGGACGCGCGTTGGCGATATTTCGGCTGGTGTGGAAGCGGTATTGAAGAAAGCCAAATTGGGTATCATTCGCGAACTGGTTGGCCACGGCGTGGGACTGGAAATGCACATGAGTCCGGAGATTCCAAATTATGGCCGCCGCGGTACCGGGCCGGTGCTGCACGCAGGCGACACGATTGCTATTGAGCCGATGGCTAGCCTCGGCAGTGAGAAAATTGTGACTGAGGATGACGGCTGGACGATTAGCATGAAAGACGGCAGTTTAGGGGCGCATTTTGAACATACCGTGCTGATCACCGAGACGAGTGCGGAGATTTTGACGACACTCTAGGCTATCTGGTATACTAAGCATATGCAAGAACAATCTCGATATGTGGTAGGAATTGATGTTGGTACGAAGACCGTGCGCTGCGTGGTTGGACATATCGGGGAGTCGGGGCTGCCAAACATTGTTGGTGTCGGCGTTAGTGAGAATAGCGGCATGCGTAAAGGTGCGGTATCGAACTTGACGGGGCCGGCGGCAGCAATTGACAAGGCGCTCGAGGCGGCTGAACGCATGAGCGGCCATCATATCAATGCAGCAGCATTGAGTGTGAATGGGTCGCATATCTTGAGCACCAAGGCTGATGGTATGATCGCGGTGGGGATGAGTGGCGGTGAAGTGACGGACGAGGATGTGCTGCGGATTGAGGAAGTGGCGACGACCGGGAAGGTGCCGGCGAATCGAGAGATTTTGGAGATTGTGCCGCATGCCTATCGGTTGGATGGACAGGACAACATCAAGGATCCGGTGGGGATGAGTGGCACGCGTCTGGAGCTGCGAGCAAATGTGGTCTCGGGCTTGACGCCGTATGTGGCGAATTTACGCCGGTCGGCCGAGATGGCGAATGTCACTGCCTCGAGCCTGACACCGAGCGTGTTGGCAGCGGCGCGAGCGGTGCTCAGTGAGTCGCAGATTGAGAACGGCGTGGCAGTTATCGACATTGGCGGTAGCACGACCGGTGTGGCCGTGTTTGAAGAGGGTGATTTACAGCACGTAGCGGTGATCCCGATGGGAGCGCAGAATGTGACAAATGATGTGGCGATTGGACTAAAGACCGACCCGGAGATCGCTGAGGCGGTCAAATTGGCGCACGCCCGGCTGGGCGGCGGTAAGGCTGGTCGCGTTGATACCAAGCACGACAAACAGGTGTATACGTTTGAACAAAGCGAGATTGATGAGATTATTGAGGCGCGCTATGAAGAGATTTTCGAGCTAGTCGCCAAAGAATTGAAGCGGGCTGGCGGCATCGGACGGCTGCCAAGCGGCGTGGTGCTGGTTGGTGGTGGTGCCAAGGTCAAGGATCTGGTTGAATTTGCCAAAAATAGCCTCGGTGTGGCGGCTAAATTAGGCATACCAGCAGGATATGCAGGCGTGAGCGACGAGGCGAATGGGCCGGAGTTTGCAGCGGCAATTGGTCTGATGCTCATTGACGGGGCAGGGGCCGAGCGGGCTGAGCACGCGCAGAGCAAAGTGGGTTCGGTGACAAAGAAAGCCGGCGGAATGATTAGTCGATTGCTAGCGAGGTTTAAGTAGGAGCTAGTAGACAAAGATGGTATACTTGATAAGAGAAAGATAGGGAGAGGAAAATGCCGCAGATTACACCAAGTGAAGTTCAAACGTTTGCCAGTATCAAAGTTGTCGGTGTCGGTGGAGCTGGTGGTTCGGCCATTAATCGGATGAAAGATGCGGGGCTGGCTGGCGTGCAGTTTATCGCCATGAACACTGACGCTCAGGCACTGCACAATTCCAAGGCGGATGTCAAGATTCACCTCGGGCACACCACGACTAATGGGTTGGGCGCCGGTGCTGATCCGATGGTTGGTGAGGCGGCGGCTAATGAGTCGCGTGAGGAGATTCGCCAGGCGCTCGAGGGTGCGGACATGGTGTTTGTGACGATTGGTGCTGGTGGCGGCACTGGATCGGGCGCTGGGCATATCGTGGCAGAGATTGCGCGCGAGATGGACATCCTGGTGGTTGGCGTGGCGACGCGGCCGTTTAGTTTTGAAGGCGAGAAGCGTCGGGTGAATGCAGACTGGGCAATTACTCATCTGGGCCGCCAGGTTGATACCTTGATCACCATCCCGAACGATCGACTACTGCAGACGATTGATCGGCGGACGCCGCTGCTCGAGACGTTCAAGATTGCTGATGACGTGCTGCGCCAAGGCGTGCAGGGGATATCAGAGCTGATTACCGAGCATGGTTTGATCAATCTTGACTTTGCTGACGTCAAGGCGGTGATGAGTCGGGCTGGTTCGGCGCTGATGGGGATCGGTCGGGCTGATGGCGAGAATCGGGCGGTGCAGGCCGCTCAGCAAGCGATTGAGAGTCCGCTGATCGAGGTGTCGATTGATGGCGCGAAGGGTGTGCTGTTTAACGTGACCGGCGGTTATGACATGAGCATGGCGGAGATTCAGGAGGCGGCTGAGGTAATTACCAGCGCGGTCAGCCCTGATGCCAATATTATCTTTGGAGCGACGCTCAAGCCAGAGCTCGAAGACGAGGTAATCATCACGGTTATCGCTACTGGGTTTGATAGCGAGACGTATCATGATCACGAGGTGAGTTTGACGAGTGAAGCATCGCATGAATCAGAGACTGAAGTTGATGATGAGGTGGTTGAAGGGATTGATCTGGAGCTCAGTGAGCAGAGCGGAGCGACGGACTTTACGGCTGAGCAGGAAAATAACATCTGGGATCAGCCAGCTGAGGATGAGGCGGACGAAGATGATACGCCAGCCTTCCTTCGCCGCCGCAAAAAGAACAAGGAGGAATAAATGAGCGGATTTAACATTGGGGATAGCCGCGTGATTGAGTCGCGAGAGGTTTCTGATGGTGTAGCGATTCGCCGTCGCCGCGAGACGCCGGATGGACGGCGTTTCACTACGTATGAACGAGTAGAAAAGCCAAACCTCATTGTGATCAAGAAAAATGGTAGTCGTGAACTGTTTGATCGAGTCAAGCTCGCGCATGCGGTGCGCCAGTCGGTTGGCAAATTTCTCAAGTCCGACGAGGAAGTCGAGTCGATTATTACGGCGGTTGAAGATAAATTGTATGCTCTGGGCGCCTCAGAAGTGCCGTCGCGGCAGATCGGCGAGTTTGTACTGGATGAGTTAGCGAAGCGTAACGAGGTGGCGTATGTACGTTTTGCCAGCGTGTTTCAGAAGTTTGAAACGCTGGATGATTTCGTTAAGATATTGGAACAGCGTCGCCAGAAAGGACAAGAATAATGCGAGTCGTTGTCGTATACCGGGCGGAAAGTGATTACGCGCGCCAAGTCACTAGTTTTCTGCATGACTTTAGTCGGCAGACGGGGCACACGATTGAAGAGCTTGACCCAGATTCTGCCGAGGGCAGCGATTTTTGCCGGACATACGACATCGTTGAATACCCGACCGTTATCGCATTGAGCGCTGATAGCCAGATGCAGAATATGTGGCGCGGATTACCGCTACCGACGATTAGTGAGGTGAGTTTTTATGTTTGATATGCTGCGTAAGTGGCTCTCGAACAAAGATTCAAAACGCCGGCAGTTCGCAGCATTAGCACTGCTGCTCGGCAGCGGTTTGGGCTTGTTGGCCTCGTTTGTACTGTCGATCGAGGCGCTGACGCTTGCTAAAAATTCGCATGCTGCATTGAACTGCGACTTGAATTCGGTGATAAGCTGTTCGGCGGTGGCAAACCATTGGTCGGCGACACTACTCGGCTTTCCTAATAGTTTTATTGGTATGATGACGCTGCCGGTGATGGTGACAATTGCGGTGGCGCTGCTAGCGGGCGCGAAGTTCCCGAAGTGGTTTATG
>JABCOH020000028.1 GCA_013333695.2 Candidatus Saccharimonadota bacterium
GGCTTTCCTAATAGTTTTATTGGTATGATGACGCTGCCGGTGATGGTGACAATTGCGGTGGCGCTGCTAGCGGGCGCGAAGTTCCCGAAGTGGTTTATGTGGGGCGCGCAGCTTGGTGCGGTGGCGGGCCTGCTATTTGCTGGTTGGATGTTCTACATGAGTTATGTCGAGATTGGTGCGTTGTGTCCGTGGTGTTTGACGCTGGACGCGGGTATGCTGCTGGTCTGTTACGGACTGACTAGATATAATGTGGTGACTAGGATGGTTGGCGGTAGGCGTATGAGAAAATTTGTCGACCGGGGATTTGACACGTTCCTGTTGGCGCTAGTGACCGTTGTGATCGTTGTTGTTATTTTAGCAACATTCGGCCGCGAGCTATTCGCATAAAGTACAATTGGGTGTATTGAAGAATGAAGATAGTATTCGTATACTAGGTATATGAAGAAAAATTTTCTCATTAGAGCGTTCTTGGGCATTACCATCGTGGCGCTCGGCGGGGTTCTGCTGCTGCGGAATCTCGGAGTTATTACCTTTAATAGCTGGCCCCTGTTTTGGGGTGCTTTTTGGGTCTTTGCTGGCTTATTGATACTATTATTCAGTTATCGCAGACCGATAGACTGGGTGTGGGGGCTACTACTGATAGCTGTTGGCGTGTTGATCGGGCTGGGTGCTTATAGTGTAATTAATATTGGTACGTGGAAATCATTCTGGCCAGTAATACTGATTGCTATTGGTTTGTCGGTCGTGTTCGGTATTGGTTCAGGCCGTCGGCAATCTAAAAAGCGGGCGGTTGATGATGGTGATAGTGAAAAAGTTGCAATTTTTTATGGTGAAGAATCACGGGTGAAAGGTGACTATACTGGTGGCTCCGTGGCAGTAATATTTGGTGGTATGGAGTTGGACTTGCGCCAGGCGAAGATCAAGGATGGTGCAGTCATCGACGTCTTTACCTTTTGTGGCGGTGCCAGCATTAGTTTGCCTGACGACGTGATCGTCAAAAATGAGGTTCGTGGCGTTTTGGGTGGCAGTGATGATAAAACTGTACCAAAGCCTTCTGCTAAAAAGACAATCCACCTGAGGGGTGAGTGTATTTTGGGCGGCTTGGAAGTTAAATAATTCCTTGGGATTTTAACGAAAACGCGCTACAATTGTCGTAGGGCGTTTTCACGTGTGTCAGGTGAATGATCATCTTGGCGATACCGGCGCGAAATGAGCGGCTATCAACCGCGAAGCCTGCGGGAAGAAATTGGCTTTTTATCAGCTGAGATTAGACCCCGCCGTGACTCGCTGCGACAAAGTGACAATTGAGTGCTAAAAGAGTGCGTGGATGCCGGTCAACTCGGCAAAGCCCGCGAAGAATCACTTCTTTTGGAATCGAGATGGTACCGTCCGTTTGAAACACCTCCAGCGGATTCTCGAAGTCAGAAGAGGTGATTTTAGTTATATAAGGAGTAGCCATGCCGATACCAGCCCACAAGTCAGCCTTGCAGCACGCCATTCGCCACGAGTGTGCGGCGCTGTGGCCACTGCTCGAGGCAGCCGCTCCCTGGGCGGATGAGCTGGTGCTTCCGGGGCAGATAAAAGGCACGATGATGAATCCTCACCAGCTAGCCAGCTATCTACTGGGGTGGGCTACCACGGTGCTAGAGTGGGGTAGTGCATATCATCAGACTCATACGGTGCCGACGATTATTACCACTGGCTATGGTGCGGTAGCGCAAAAGTTCTATATGCAATATGCTGATATAGCGTATGGTGCCGTACTGACAAAGCTTGATGAAGCGGTGGCAGCGATTGACCAACTGATCGAGCAGACATCAGAAGACGACCTCTACCACGTCGTATGGTATCGGACGAAGACGAGTGGACGAGAGTATACCATGGCACGGATAATAGAGCTCAACACAGTCGCGCCATTGCGAAATGCACACGGTAGGTTGCGCAAGGCTATGGAGGAGAGAGGATGAGCATGCAACAAAACACAGTTTTGCCTAAAAGAATCATTACGTTATGTGGATCGATTAAATTCATTGATGTAATGACGAGCGTGGCTGAGCAATTGGAACTGGCCGGTTTTGAAGTGTTGCGACCAGTAGCATCTGGTGAGCCGGAATTTACGGTGGATGCTGAGCGTGCGAAAGCGATCCGTCATCGTTTAATTAAACAGCATTTGGCAAAAATCGATCAATCGGTGGCAGTTTTGGTCGTTAATCCACCAAAAAATCAAGATGATAATTATATTGGTGTGAGTACGCTGGGTGAGATGATGTATGCGTTTGGTACAAATAAGCCGATTTTTATCTTGAATCAGTTACCAACGGAACTTGATTACGCAGTGGATTTAGCGGCGCTAGAGCCGATCGAATTAAACGGTGATTTAACGAAAATAACAACTAATTTGGGGGCTTGCCGTGGCTAGTTCTCAAGCATTTATCGGATATTTCAAAGAACAATTGGCGGCTAGTGGCGCTGGTGAGATTTATTGTCGTAAAATGTTTGGTGATTATGGCGTTTATTGCGACGGTGTGTTTTTTGCGTTGGTTTGTGACGATATCTTTTTTGTCAAAATAACAGAAGCTGGCAAGGCGATTTTAGGCGAAAATTATTCGACTGGACTAGCCTATAGTGGCGCTAAAACGCCGATGTTTAAAATTGATGATTTTGAAGATTATGATTTAATGCGCCAATTAATTCAAGCAACTTGTGCCGAGTTAATAAAGAAAGGTAAGGACAAAAAATGAAGCAAGAAATAATTTCACAAGATCCAGATCTAAAGGTGCCAGTCCTAAAAACCTCTTTTGTCTATCGGAATCAGGTAATTCAAGCAGAATGGTTTGATGTTGGTGACAAGATGGCGATTCCTGATTTACCATGGCAACAGATTTATGTGATTGGCGATCTTGATGGCAAGGTACCGTTGGTTTATTACGCACATGGTAGGGAAAATTTACCCGGTGGACATACCGAGCCAGGCGAAACTCTCGAACAAACATTATGTCGTGAAGTACAAGAAGAATTAAATATGCGAGTGGTTGAGTGGCAACCGATTGGTTATCAGGTTTTAACCAATCCTGACGGTAAGGTTGACTATCAATTTCGGGTAGTAGCGAAGCTTGAGAAACTCGGTGAATTTGCAGGTGATGTCGGTGGCTCGGTGATTGGCTATCGCTTGGTGGATATCGGTGAAGTGAATCAACGTATTGGTTATGGTGACGTTGGGGAGCGTATGATAGCACGCGCAAAGAACACGCTAAAATCAATGGCAACTGTGCGTGACGGGATATTTAGAATATAAAAGGTTAAATAAAGGAGATAATATGAAATTTAAACACGGCACACGCCGCCGAGCGGCAGAATATGAGAAGGACTGGGTGCAGCGCTGGAAGGACGATCAGACGTTTGAAAAGTCAGTGGCGCAGCGGCCGGCAGATAATGCCTACGTCTTTTATGATGGGCCGCCGTTTATCACTGGCGTGCCGCATCACGGTACGCTGCTGAGCTCAATCGTTAAGGACGCGGTGCCGCGCTACTGGACGATGAAGGGCAAGCGTGTGGAGCGCCGCTGGGGCTGGGACTGCCATGGCTTGCCGGCAGAGAATTTTGTCGAAAAGCAGATGAATATTGTGGATCGGCGGCAGATTGTGACGAGTAGTGTCAAGCGAGTCAAACTGGTAAATGATTTCGATAACGCAACGAAGGTTATTACTAAAGTTGCTGGCTGGATGGGGCAGCGAGGCTATGGTAGCAGTAGCTGGGATGCCAACAATCTAACGCCAGATAAATTAGCAGAAGAATTTGGGAGAGATAATTTTTATGTAGTTTACGATGACGATAAGTTAGTAGGGAGCGTCGTCATAAGTGATAGGGATAGTTATAATTTTTTTGCAGGCAAAAAGGATAATGACACGTCGGTTGGTTATCTCTACAAAATGGCGGTACTACCGGAATTCCAAAAGCGAGGTTATGCGGATGCAATGTTAAAAGAAGCTGTTCGCTTAAGTAAGCAGGAGGGGGTCAAAGAGATTCGTATAGAGGTTGGCGAGCATCAACCTAAATTGGTGAATTTGTATGAGCGCAATGGATTTCAAAGAGTTGGTGAGCATATGTCTACCGAAACAGGGGCCAACTGGTTGCTATATAGCCTTGAAGTGAGTAGTTATCCGGATATGGTATATAATCAACCAGCACCACTTGATAAAGATGGTAATCCGTTGCCGACTATCAGCCTGGAAAAATACATTACCAAGGCGCGCGAAAGTATGGTGGCGAATAGCGAGACGTGGCAGGGGGTAATTGACCGTATCGGCCGCTGGGTGGATTTCAAAGGTGCCTACCGCACCATGGACAAGAATTTTATGGAGAGCGTCTGGTGGGCGTTTAAACAGCTGTATGAGGCTGGCAAGATCTACGAAGGCGAAAAGGTGCTGATGTACGACACCAAGTTCGCTACCCCTGTCAGCAAGGCCGAAGTGACCATGGATAACGACGCCTACCAGACAGTGACTGACCCGAGTGTGTATGTGAAGTTTAAGCTGATGGACAAAGATGCTGCTGTTCTTGCTTGGACAACCACGCCATGGACGCTGCCAGCCAACTTGATGCTAGCCGTCAATCCAGAGATGACGTATTGCGAGGTGAAGGTAGGTGGCGAGAAACTAATCATCGCTGAGGAAGCGTTGGAGCGCACCCTGCAGGATGAAAAGCACCGGCCGCTTGATTACGAAGTATTGCGCACCTTCCCAGGGAGCGAATTGGTGGGTAAGAAATACCAGCCGCTCAATACGGGCTCGACCTGGCCAGAGAATGACAAGATTCACACCATCTACGCGGCGGATTTTGTCACGAATGAATCGGGTACGGGCATCGTGCACGCTGCGCCGGCCTATGGTGAGGATGACTTTGAACTTGGTAAAGCCAATGGCATCGCACCCTTCCATGTGATTGATGACAACGGCTACTACACTGATAGCAATTACAAAGGCCTGGAGGTGTGGGATAACAACAAGTTCATCGCCAAAGACCTGAAAGAAAAGGGTGTGGTGTGGAAGATTGAGTACATTCGCCACGAATATCCATTCAATCCTAGAAGCAAGCAGCGTATTATGTACCGGGCGATTCCAAGCTGGTTCTTCGACATCCAGGGCCAGAAGCCGCTGATGCTGGATGAGAACGAGCATATCAATTGGTTTCCGGCTCATCTCAAGCACGGCCGCTTTGCCAAGAACATCGAGCAAGCACCAGATTGGAATCTGAGCCGCGACCGCTTTTGGGCGACGGCAATGCCGGTGTGGAAGGGCGACCGCGGCACCGTCAAGGTGGTTGGTTCGTACGCGGAACTGAAGGAGCTGAGCGGCGTGGAGCTAGATGATTACCACCGCCCGTGGGTGGATGACATCACCTTTACGATTGACGGCGAGACGTTTACTCGCATCGATAAAGTGCTCGACTGCTGGTTCGAGTCAGGTTCAATGCCGTTTGCGCAGCTGCATTATCCGTTTGAAAATCAGACTAAGTTTGAGCAGAATTACCCGGCGGACTTTATCGTTGAGTACATCGGTCAGGTGCGGGCGTGGTTCTACTATGTGCATGCCGTCAATGCCGCTTTGGCGGAAATCGGCGCCTTTGGTGAGGCTGGCGCGCAGCACAAAAACGCCTACAATAACGTCATCACCACCGGTGTGGTGGCGGGCAATGACGGCCGCAAGATGAGTAAATCCTTAGGTAACTTTACCGACCCGAACGAGCTGATGGATAAGTTTAGCGCCGATTCCTTACGCTTTCTACTGCTGAGTAGCCCGCTACTTAACGGCGAGGACTTTGCTCTGCATGACAAGGACGTAGGTGATGTGGCGCGCAAGCTCAGTATGATTTGGAATATGTATGATTTCTTTACTATGTATGCGGAGGTTGATGGCTGGGAATTTGATGGTGAATTGAGAGATCCACTCAGTGATCTGACCAACCCGCTGGATATCTGGATCGTCAGTCGGTTGCATCAGTTGGTGGCTGAGGTTGAGCGTCACATGGATACCTACAATATTCCTGATGCGCTGAGTCCAATTTTGCCATTCCTCGACGACGCGTCCAACTGGTACGTGCGCCGCAGCCGCCGCCGCTTCTGGAAGTCGGAAGACGATGGCGACAAGAATGATGCTTATCGGACGCTACATTATGTGCTGGTGCGCCTGAGCTATATTTTGGCACCGCTTACGCCGTTTTTGGCGGAGGAATTGTATCATAATCTGACGAGTGATGATGAATCGATTCACTTGAAGGATTGGCTGGCAGCCGGTGAGGTCGATGATCAGGTGTTGGCCGATATGTCCCGGACACGTGAATTGATCAACAACGGCCTTAGTTTGCGGATGAAGCAGGATGAGCACCAGGTGTCGATCAAGGTTCGCCAACCGCTGCAATGTGCGGCATATGCAGGCGTGAAACTGACTGGCTACTATGAGCAAATCATGGCTGAGGAGCTCAATGTCAAGGAAATTCGCTGGATTGAGAATCTAGACGAGCACTTGGCGGACTATGACGTGACCGAGGGCACGATCAAGCCAGAGAATTGGATCGAAATTAGCAAGCAATTGACGCCCGAGCTCAAACGCGAGGGCCTGATGCGTGAAGTCATTCGCCACGTCCAAAGCGCGCGCAAGAAGGCGGGATTGCAAGTGGACGATCGGATTATGCTACAGCTGACGACGAATGACGAGCAACTTCATCAAGCGATCGATGAGCATGCTGAGGTGATTGCTGCTGAGACGCTGGCGGTGTTTGGCGAGGTACATGACAACCAGTCGACAGTGACGGTTGAAGGGGCTGAGCTCGAGATTGTTTTTGCCGTTGTAAAATAGTCATCAGGATAAAAGTTACTACCTCAAAACTAATGCGTGGCAAGCGTTTGCTCGGCTGCGCGCCGATCGGACATTCATGACCTTGGCGATCGCCATACAACGCGGTACAATGGGTCTATGTGTAATCTAGCAGTTCTCAGTCAGTTACTCTTTTTTGCGCGAGCCGGTGGCGGCGGGTCAAGTTCTGGCGGCGGTGGCGGCGTTGTCCTTTTCGGGATACCGATGGTAATTGCAATTTCGGTAAGTGGTTTTGTGAAAAGAGCCACTCAGTCAAAGATGGCCGCCATAGCGGTCGGGTTTTTGGCCGGCCTACTCGCCAGCTTGTTCTACCTACTCGGCGGTGTTGTTATATTTATCCTGGTGGCCGTCTCGGCATTAGTCGGTGCGATCATCGGGGCATTTACGGATAAGATCAGTCGTTTTCGCAAGGGCAGTGAGGCCGCACAGCAAGCCGTCCGGCAAGCGGCGACTCAGGACAGCGCCTGGAACGAACAGGGTATTGTCAATTATGCAACAACGGTGTTTAATCGGTTTCAGTATGATTGGGAGCGGATGGATCTGTCATCAATTCAGCAATACGTCACGCCGAATTATGCGCGGCACATCGGACTAATGTTGTATGCCCTACAACAGATGGGGCGAGTTAATCGCATAAAGAATGTGGCGATTAGTGAAGCGATTATCACCCGGGCGTATGATGATGCGAATGATCAGAATGACCGAGTAAGTGTGAGTTTTGTTGCCTCGGCAAATGATGAGCTGATTGACGTGGCGAGTGATGCGGTGCTACATCGTGATACGGGCGAGTTTGGTGAGCAGTGGAACTTTGTGCGCTCGGGTGATGGCTGGTTACTGGATAGTATTGATCAGGCAACAGAAGATTCTGCCCAGCTTGTCGCTTCTATGCAGCAGTTTGCGGCACAATACGACATGTACTTCAGTCCGGACTGGGGGCGGCTACTGCTACCGACCCGCGGTGAATTATTTAAGGGCGGCTTTAAGGGTACTGACATCAACAACCATATCATTGGGTTCTGGACGGGTAATTTATTGGTGCAGCTATACACCTATGTGGCCGATACTTCAAGTGGTGATTCGGCAATCACGTACATTATCGGGCAGGTTAATTTACCAAAGTCGTACGGCGGGATTTTAGTGGAGCGTCGAGATTCGCGCTTCCTGAAACGGTTTAGGGCGCCGTCAGGCTATAAAAAGGTAGAACTGGAGTGGGGTGACTTTAACAAGCGCTACCAAGTCTACGCCACCGATGAGAATCAAGTGACGAGCTTTGAACTGCTCAACCCAAGCTTCATGGCCTGGTTGTACGATCAAGACATTAAGGTTAATATTGAGGTGGTAGATAATATTGTTTATCTCTATGCCAAAATCTCCACCGGCGAGATGCGCTACGCGGAGATGATGGATATTTTGCAGAAATCACATAAAGAACTCAAGATGTAAGGAGGAAATATGATTACCAAAGCTATTATTCCGGTCGCTGGTTGGGGCACACGAATGCTACCAATTACTAAATCGATTGAAAAATGTATGCTGCCAATTGGCAATCGACCGCTGATTGATTATGTGGTGCAGGACTGCTTGGCGGCCGGTGTGCGCGAGCTGATTTTTGTGGTTGGCGAGCAGAGCTCACAGTTAGAGAGCTATTATCGGAGCAATATTTTACTTAATGATTATTTGCGGAGCAAGGGCAAGGATGACAAGCTGGCTCTAGTGGCGCCAATTGATGCCAAGCTCCATTTCGTGACGCAGCCGAGCTACGGTAAGTATGGCTCAGCAGTGCCGGTCGCTCTCGCCGCTGATTATCTCGAGGATGGTGAGTCGGCAGTGGTGCTGATGGGTGATGACTTTATGTATAATGCCGATGGCTCAAGCGAAGTGGCGCGGCTATTGGCAGCGACGCCAGACGGTCAATGTAGCCTACTGGCTCAGGAAGTGCCGGGCGATGACATTAGTCGGTACGGGGCGATTGTGATAGACGAGGCTGGTAATTTTGTAGAGATCGTGGAAAAGCCAAAGCCAGAAGAGGCGCCGAGTCACTTTGCCAACATCGGTAAATACGTCCTCACCAAAAAAGTTATCCAGTCTTGTGCCGATGTTGAAATATCGCCGCGTGGTGAGTATGAGTTAACTGATGCAGTCAGTAATTATGCTCGGGCCGGCGGTGTCGTCAAGGTTGTACCAGCGGTCGGTATGCATTTGGACGGCGGTAATGTCGAGGGTTGGCTGCATGCAAACAATGTGGTGTGCGGTCGGTCGGGGTCGTGTTCGTGTTGAGGTCTGATTGAGCATGATTTTTGCTTGCCAGACGCTTATGCTTAGCGTATAATGTAAGCATTAGTACTCTAAATACTGAAATATACAATAATAACAGGGGGCATCACGCATGAAGGTAACACAAAAGACAAGGCGATTATTGCTGACAAATGCGGTGGTTGCAGTTGTTGTTGGTGTGTTTGCGATGCACTACCTCGCACCAAGCCAGCTGGCAAAAGCTGATCCTATTAACTCAACCGACTTCGTCATGACCATTGATACGCGAAAAGGTGTTGGCAATACGTTTACCATACCAACATTTGGTGGTGGTTATAATTACAACGTTTCGTGTGGTAACGGCGTAACGCTAGCTGGTCAAACGGGCAGTGCGGTATGTTCATATGCTGCAGCTGGTGAATATCAGATTCGCATTAGCGGTGTTTTCCCACGCATATTCTTTAACTTTACCGGTGATAAGCTAAAAGTTATATCAATTGACCAGTGGGGAACAAACGAGTGGCTGAATATGGAGCACGCCTTTGATGGTGCCGAGAATCTCGATGTGAAAGCAACCGATAAACCACGGATGGGTAAAGTGGTGAGCTTGGCTTATATGTTCCGAGATGCTAAGAACCTGAAGGGTACGAGCGCTGACTGGCAGTGGGATACTGCGAACGTCCAGAGCTTAAACAGTACATTCTCAGGAGCTCACCAATTTAATCAAGATGTTTCCAATTGGAATACAACCAAGGTAACTGACATGAACAATACGTTCACTAATGCCTACGAATTTAACCAGCCGATTCAAAAATGGGATGTCAGCAAAGTAACGACGATGGTAGCGGTGTTAGCGTATGCCAAGAAGTTTAATCAGCCAATTGGCCAGTGGAATACTGCGCGATTAGCGAATGCTCTCTTGGCGCTGGCTGGCGCTGAAAAATTTGACCAATCGTTGGCGCACTGGGACGTTCGCCAGTTAACCAATGCAGATGGACTACTAAATGGGGTAAAGATATCGACTCCAAATTATGACGCGACATTAATAGCGTGGCAGGGGCAGACAGTAAATAATAACGTCAAGCTTGGCGGCGGTAATAGCAAGTTCTGCCTGGCGGATGCGCAGCGCAGTAACTTAGTGAACACAAAATCGTGGATAATTGCTGATGCTGGCAAGGACTGTGCGCCATACGCAGTGACCGCAGTGGATTATACTGGCGTGACGAATGTTGATGAGAACAGTGCGGTTGGAACGGTATTGGGTCGACTGACAAGTACCGATGCTGTTGGTTCCCTACAGAGTGACTTTACTTATACGCTTGGCTGTGCTGGGGCGCAAAATAATCTTGTGACGATTGATGGTAATACGATCAAGTTGGCGCGGTCACCAGATTATGAGCAAAATACTACGCTAGCGATTTGTGTGCGATCGACCAACAAGGCCGGACAGACATTTGATAAGCATCTAACGATTACGGTGAATAACCTTCTCACACTTTCCTATAATGCAAATGGTGCCGATGCGGGTACAGTGCCAGCCTCAACAGGAGAGACACTTCGCCCTGGTACTATAGTGGCTGCAGCAGCAAATACTGGTAACTTGGCAAAAACAGGCCACACCTTCACTGGTTGGAACACGATGGCTAACGGTGGCGGTACAGCGTATGCGGCTGGTGCAAATGTGACGGTAACGGCTGACACAACGCTGTATGCACAGTGGCAGGTCAATAACTATACATTGCACTTTGATACCAAGGGTGGTTCTAACGTACCGGATCAAACAGTGGCATTTGGTGAGAAGGCAACAGTACCAACAGCACCAACTAAAACCGGCCACACGTTCGCTGGTTGGCATAA
>JABCOH020000029.1 GCA_013333695.2 Candidatus Saccharimonadota bacterium
AATGACGCCTTGGAACTTCTTGATAGCTACGGAGCTTCCGAAACTGGATTGTCGCAGCTTATCCATGCCGCGTACGACACACTTGGTCTACAAAGCTATCTCACGGCAGGTCAGAAGGAAGTCAGGGCATGGACAATACATAAAGGCTGGACGGCGCCACAGGCTGCTGGCGTCATCCACTCAGACTTTGAGCGCGGATTCATCGCTGCACAAGTTGTTAGCTACCACGACCTTGTTGCCGCAGGTTCAGAAGCTAAGGCCCGTGGAGCGGGTAAAATACGTACTGAGGGTAAAAGTTACATCATGCAGCCTAATGATGTCGTCGAATTTCGGTTCAGTATCTAACCTTATTGTATATTATACTACGTTGCCTTAAATACAACGATGCTATTTTTACTACAGTTATTACCTCTGTTATTTTTCAGTTGTAGCTTATAAAAGCGCTCAACGTTACCCTTACTGCCAGCGATGGTGCTATCCTTTTTATCAAGAACTACGAAGTACTGTCTTGCCCATTGTTCAAAATCGGTCAGGATCTTTCGTCGTATAGCAGCATTTTTTACAACACCCTTTTGTACCAAATGACGCCCTGCCTCGAACTGCGGTTTTACCATCGCTACAAGCACCGTCGCACTGCCCATCAGCCGTTTTGCAACGTGTGGTAGAATGTCGCGCAGACTAATAAATGACACGTCTCCCACGATAATATCTGGTGGACAATCAAGCTCAAAGTCACGAATGTCTGTCTTTTCGTGTAATATTATGCGCCGATCGTCACGCAGTCGATGGTGCAACTGATTCGTGCCCACATCAACAGCATACACACGTCGGGCGCCATGACGCAGCGCAAAATCAGTAAATCCACCAGTACTCGACCCTATGTCCAGCACTGTTTTCCCCTGAAAGTCCAACCGAAAACTATCCGCCACGCCCGCTAGCTTGAGGCCTGCACGCGAAACGTACCGCTCACGAGTCAGCAATGTAATGTCTGCTGTCTGATTAACGAAACATCCGGGACGCGTCGCCACCCTACCATTGACTATGACTTGCCCTAAGCCTATCCAATTCTCTGCTTCTGAACGCGATTCAACCAACCCGCGTTCTAGTATCATTTTATCTAATCGCTGCTTCATGTCACTTCTCATTGTAGCCTGAATACATATTTTTCTCAATAACTAACGACCTACTGCGATAGCGAAACTGCTGTTATAAATACATCAATAGCTATTCTCTTTTTTACCTATAGGCCGATCTTTACTATCGTTAATTCTACGTTAACTAAAATACAACGTTGTATACTACGCATCAGTGTAATTTATACATCAATAGTTATATTTACTCCTGTAGTGGCCAAGAAAACTCTCACCATTATCGCAAATAGACCCATATTTTCATGAAAACAACTGTCGTATGTATCACCAAAAACACCCTACCAGCTATACATACATTACGTTGTATTTTTAGCATCAATATCTAAAATCTTGTTCCATTCTTTATCGTTATTTGATGTATTCATAACAACAAAAAAGTGTCGCCCGAACATCCTGGGCGACGCTTCCGACAAGAAGGCCCTCTTGTTATTTTTTGCGCT
The DNA here is from genome assembly GCA_013333695.2 of Candidatus Saccharimonadota bacterium. Taxonomy (GTDB): domain Bacteria; phylum Patescibacteriota; class Saccharimonadia; order Saccharimonadales; family Saccharimonadaceae; genus Nanosynbacter. Next base: position 1,592 of record JABCOH020000029.1, read on the forward strand.
CTCGATATTCACCCGTCGCTGTGTCAACACTGACAATATCGCCCTGTTTAATGAATGCTGGTACCTTAATAACAAGGCCCGTCTCAAGCGTTGCATCCTTAAGTACGCTTGAGGTCGTATCGCCCTTCACGACATCTTCGGTATATGTAACTTCGAGATAAAGATTTTTTGGTAATTCAACATTAATCACTCGCCCGTCAAACACCTGGAGATTCAGCTCACAACCTTCTTTCAAATAATTTTTTGCCTCATCTACCACATCATTAGACAGTTCAAATTGTTCAAAACTTTCTGGATCCATGAAGCAGAACATATCTCCGTCATGATATAAATATTGAACTGTTTTGCTACTAACCTCAGCTGGCTCAATTTTGTCTTGACCCTTAAAGGTCTTCGGGATGACACTTCCATCCAGTAAGTTTTTCAATTTAACGTTCACAATAGAGCCTCCACGCCCCATAACCTTCTGTCCATATTCAATGACGCGATATGGCTTACCGTCAATCTGACAAACCGTACCCTTTTTAAGATCTGTCGGCTGATACATATTGTTTTTCCTTTCCTATAACTTTAAGCTACCGTACCTAATTCTAACATTCTTTCGGACGGCAGAGTATTTCTTGCTGGCTGAACATATTTTTTACTCAAACATCCCACAGTGGGCTTAGCAGCGCCATAATACTATCTGTATCAAAAATAAAAACACGCTGTACAGCAGTCCACAAGCAACAGTGGCCCGCGCCTTACCCTGCACAGACCACTCGACTTTCTCTCTTATCTATAAATACGTTTGGGACTAGAAAGTTCCCTCGGCGTATACTTTTATTGCCCTTGCGATACAAACGGCAGCAATGCTAAGTGCCGAGCACGCTTGATTGCCACTGCCAAACTACGCTGCTGCTTGACACTGAGACCCGTCTTCGCTATCGGCTCAATTTGACCATACGCATTAACATAGCGCATTAATGTTTTGACATCCTTATAGTCAAAAACCGTTGGGGTATCTTTCTTTAATCGTTTTGCCATTTTGTTCTCCTTTAGAACGGTATCTCGCTAAGATCGATCGGCTTATCATCAATATCCGCTACAGTCTCAGCCTGCTTGGTATTATTAGTATTACGTGGTGTAGTTGTGTTCGCGCTATCGCCACTCGGGGCGTCAAGGAATGTTACGTCGGTCGCCGTCACTTCAATACGCGAGCGGCGCTTGCCGGTTTCTTTATCATCCCAGCTGTCCTGTCGCAACCGACCCTGCACCAGTACGCGGCGGCCTTTTGACAGATACTGCATCACCAGTTCGCCCAATTTTTCCCACGCGGTAACGTCGAAAAAATCAGCTTGATCATCCTGTCCGGCACGATCAACCGCGATACTAAAGCTAACAACTGTCCGACCTGATGGCGTTGTCCGCTGTTCTGGATCGCGCGTTAACCGTCCCAGTAAAATAACTTGGTTGATACTTCGTGCCATGATGACCCTCCTTTTTTATTATGTATCGCGTCGAATATTAGGCTTCTTTATCAGCCGCCTCGGTAGCGACCTTAGCTTCGCGCTCTTTCTGCTCAGCAAGCGCCTGGCGTGTCTTCTCGTCGGTCTTAACCAACAAATAACGAAGTACCTCGTCGGTGATATTCAGAACATTTGATATCTTGAGCGGTGCACTGCTTGGTAACTTCACCTCAAAGTAAACATACACCGCAAAGTCTTCACGGCGAATTGCATAGGCTAGTTTTTTCTTGCCCCAATTGTCTTCTTTGGTAATTTCGCCACCATTGGTAGTGACGAGCGACCGGACCTTGTCTAGGGCCGCGTCCAGATTTGCTTCCAAATCTGGATGGACTAGAACGGTCAGTTCGTATTCGTTCATGTTTCCTCCTTTGGAATCCATTACGGATGGTTATGTTATCGCACATAACCTTAGGTTATTATTCCTCCGTATTATACGGTAATCTAATGCAAAAGTCCAGTGATGCACCCCGCCAGACCATGCTACAATAGGGTTCATGCGTATCGCCATTCAAGGACAAGCTGGATCATTTCACGAACAAGCAGCAAAACAATGGTACGGACCTGACGCTACCATTGTTCCGTGCATGACCTTTGGCGACGTCTTTCAAGCCTATGCCCGCAATAAAGCCGACGCCGTTATCGTGGCAGTGGAAAATACCATTTACGGCACCATCAACGAAACCTACCGTCACATCGAATCTTGTAGCGCTCCCATCGTCGGTGAAGTGACGCTTACCATTCAACAAACCCTCATCACCAATCCAGGCACAAAACTTGAAGATATCACTGCTGTCTATTCACATCCTGTCGCTCTGTCGCAATGCCATCAATTTCTCCAAGAACGCCTGCCACAAGCCGCACAAATTGAATATTTTGATACCGCTGGCGCTGTCGAATTTATCAAACAACGGGGTTCACCACACCTGGCAGCCATCGCTAGCGAAGCCGCTGCCCAACTATACAATATGCCAATTCTCAAACACCACATCCAAGATGCTCAGGACAACATCACGCGTTTCCTGGTCCTCGACCAGACAACGACAGTGACTGATGCCAATCGAGCAACGCTCGTAGTGACCACCGCCCATCAGCCAGGCAGCCTCCTTGAAATACTCCGCACATTCGCCGATCAGTCCATTAACCTCACCAGCCTCCAATCCCAGCCCATCGTCGGCCAACCGTGGAACTACAAATTCTTTGTGACCGTTGACGCTGCCGGCCCGTCATTACATCGCGCCATTAATAAAATTACCTCAACTGGCCACAAAATAACACTACTTGGTGAATATCTGGCGGCACGTTAGTTTACTGAGAGGGCAAGATATCGGATATATCACCATCGGTCGCGAGCCGATCAAATAGGCTTTTTGCCGCATCATATACCTTAGCACTCTCCACGGCCCGACCATTAATCTCTCCCTTAGCCGGTACCGCCGCTATGCTTTCATAATCTGGTCTCGATGGCGAGACAGACTTTGGTGAAACGATTGTAATTTCCTTAGTCTCCGACCAACCATCAGCAGTCTGTCTGTGCGACCATTCCACTTTCGTCGGTAACACGCCTTCTAGAGCCGGTAGTAGTGCTTCTGGAGATTCGATATGCTGATGTGCCACAGGTTCTGGAGACAAAAAATCCAACCGCCACGTTATCCGATCCGTCTGTCTACTCTTTGCGCCGACCTCAATTATATCAGTGGCAACTTCTACTGCGATCTCACTTCCACCAAACCTTTTGTCGCCTTGAGCAACATCAACCGATACCACATTTCCCTCATCGTCTGTAATCGTTATTGACTGCTGTTTAGGCCTATTGTGATCATCATAATAATCTTGGCGAACGAGTCGAGCAGCATTACTATCAACCGACTTCCCTGCAGCAGTAAGCACTCGTCCAGCAACATCGCGCGCAGACTGGACTATATTGGGATCCTTTAAAAAGACCTCTGCCTCTCGACGGCCTTCGGTGTCTGGTAGCGTAAATGTAATTTCTTCCGTTCTCGAACTATCATTGGACTCTTTGGATGTTCCACCATCGGTATTTTTTACTGATGGTGCGGGCGGAACATCGTGTGACCGGCCAAGGACTATACCCAAGTATACCCGATACGGCTAACGTGACTGCAGCAACCCCCAGCACAAGAGACTCCCTTAACTTGTCGCCTTTACTATCAGGAGATAATTCTCCATTATTTCTACAACTTATGTGCGCCATGTAGCCATCCTTCCACATACAAATCAATTTCTTACTTAGAATATTATAACCTATAAAATAATTATGTCAAGCTAGCTATTGCCCTAGCTCATCGACACTTGAGACCAAAACATCACGAGCTTTTGAGCCGTTGGCTGGGCCGACAATGCCACGCTCTTCCATCTCTTCAATCAGTCGCGCTGCCTTGCCGTAGCCAATCCGTAGCCGCCGCTGCAGGTAGCTGGTAGAGGCCTTACCGCCCTCGATCACCACTCGCACCGCGTCCATAAATGCTTCGTCTTCACCACCACCGCTAAAGTCAACTGCCAGGCCGCCCTTGCCATTTAGTTGTACTGGCTGCGCTACCACCTCATCATTGTACTGCGGTGCTGACTGCATCCGCAGGTGATCAGTAATTTTATTGACCTCATCATCGGTCACCCACGCACCTTGAATGCGCTTTGGCTTGCTCATGCTCGGCGTATACAGCAGCATATCACCCTGACCAAGCAGCTTCTCAGCCCCAATTTGATCAAGAATGGTCCGCGAGTCAACCTGCGACGCCACAGTAAAGCCGATACGCGCCGGTACGTTCGCCTTGATCAAACCAGTAATCACGTCAACGCTCGGCCGCTGCGTTGCCAAGACCAGGTGGATACCCACCGCCCGCGCTTTCTGCGCCAAGCGAACGATCAGCGCCTCGACGTCGCGTGCTGCCACCATCATCAAATCGGCTAGCTCATCAATTACAATAACGATGTACGGCATCGCCCCGTCTTCGTGCTGTTGAATGTTGCCATCGGCGTCCGCTACCGGGATTTTTTTAGCTCGCGTAGCTAGCCGTTGATTATACCCTTTAATATCGCGAATCTTCTCGGCCGCCAACAGCTTATAGCGCCGCTCCATCTCATTGACCGCCCATTTCAAGGCCGAAATAGTCTTTTCTGGCTCAGTAATCACCGGAGTCAGCAAATGTGGGATGTCTTCGTACGGTGCCATTTCCACCTGCTTCGGGTCAACCAAAATCAACTTCATATCGCTTGGACTGTTGCGATATAGCAAACTCGTCAGCAAGGTGTTAATCATTACCGACTTACCAGAACCAGTCTGTCCAGCGATCAACATATGTGGCATTTTATTCAGTTCACCGACCACTGCTTCACCAGAAATATCTTTACCGATAGCGAAACTCAATGGTTCACGAGCATTCTTCCATTGTTTAGAATCCAGAACGCCATACAGCCGCACATCAGCCGCTCGGCGATTTGGCACCTCAATACCAACGGCTTTTTGCCCAGGAATTGGCGCTTCAATCCGCAGGCTCTGCGCCGCTAGATTAAGCGCAATATTCGTCTCCAGTGCCGTGATCCGCGTCAATTTCACACCACTCGGCGGCCGCAAGGTATATTGCGTCACCTTTGGTCCAATATTTGCGTCTTCCATCTCTACATCAATGTTAAATTCCGCCAGCGTATCGTGAATGATCTGTGCGTTTTGCCGAATATCACCAGCGTCGGCCGGACTTTGCTTCTTCTCCAGTAGATCAAGGCTCGGTGCCTGCCAATTCGGGTCGTGTGCCGCCACTAGTGCTGCTTGCTCCTCAGCTGCCTTATCCCGCGCCACGCTACCGCGCAGGCTGCTCAACGGTGACGTCCTTCTGTCTTTTGGCGTGACTGGATCGACGGTTGGGACGCCGGCATTGAGCTTGATGTCGCTCGATGATTTGGCGCTGGCCGCATCCTCGCGAGCCGCCTTCTTCATGACTGCCGCATTGTTATCATCCTCGGAATGATCACGCTTGAACGCCTCGGCTACTTTCTTGATCACCGTAAACGGCGACGTCTGGGTAATAAATAACGCCGTGATAACGATGAGCACCACATATATCAAAGCAGCGATGCCCGGGTCGACCATGGCACTCATCGCTCGATTAGCCGTATCGCCGATGAACCCACCAGCCTCCGGCCGAGCTGGTGTTTTTACTAGCCCAAACAGCCCTGACAGCCACACTACTTCGAGGATGGCTGCTAATTTCATCGCCAGCGGCAACCGATTATTCTCCGCGCGGAAAATCTCCACAGCAATATATATTAGCAAAATCGGCAGCCCATACATCGCGTAACCAAGCATACTCAGAGTCGCCTTATGTAGCCACTCCAGCACCGGACCACCAACACCGAACCACGCCACCACTAACAGGAGCGACAACACGACGAGCAGCACCGCGCCGACTTGCGCCCAAAAGCCGCTCGGTACATCATGCTTTGGAGCCGTGGAAACTGATTTCTTGCGAGTAGGTTTTCGTTTTTTTGGCATAACTGTTTTTATTATATCACTTTACCAACGTTCACATTGTAGCATATTTTACAACAAATAGCAAACGTGAGCTAGTACGCGCGTACTCGGCCAACCTCCCGGGCCTTGGTATCATTTGCCTCAGTGTCTGGCACTTGGCGACGCGGGAAACGGCGACGCGGCATAGTTGGTAGCGTCATTTTCGGTTCCGCCGCTGAAGCGATGGTAGGTTTTTTGCTGCGCACCGGTGTCTTTACGGTAGAAGCATTCGAAGCAGTAGTCGGTTTTACCGTTTTCAAACCGCCGACTTCGTTAATTACCGGGATGACAATCGGCGTCCGGCGCGTCTGATCGTACAAAATATGTGTAACCTCGTCCTTGATTTCCTTCTTCACCACGTCAAGGTCGTACTTGCCAGTGAAACTACGCGCTGCCTTCTGCTTCAAGTACTGACGAATCATATTCATCAATTCCTCGGAATCACGCAGATAGATGAAACCACGGGAAATAATGTCTGGGCTAGTCAACAACCGACCCGTGCCGCGTTGCACCGTCAATACCACCACAAACATTCCCTCTTGAGACATATGAATCCGGTCTTTTAATACCACCTCAGAAACGATAGCGCCCGTATCATCATACATCACACCACCAACTTGAATCCGACCAGCTTTCTTAGCTTGACGCTCAATATCAATTTCAATAATATCGCCAGCGTCGCACACAAAGATGTTCTTCCTAGGAATACCGCACTCTTTTTCTGCCAGCCGAGCATTATAAACCAGCATGTGGAATTCGCCGTGAATTGGCATGTAGTATGTTGGGTTCAAGGCGTTAATCAACTTGACGTGATCATCATAATAGCCATGACCCGACAAGTGCAGCGGCCCAATCCCCGTCAAGTGTGTCTTGCCGTTCTGAATCACATCAGAACCTTCACGCATCAAGCCATCAACGGTTCGCACCACATTTTTCTCATTGCCCGGAATCGGATTAGAGCTAAACACCCCCACATCAGAGCCCTTGATTTTCATGTATTTATGCGCGCCAGTCGCCATACGACTCAGCACGGCATTAAATTCACCCTGCGAGCCAGTACAAACCACAGTAATCTGGCTATCCGGCAGCTTGATGATGTCCTCCATCTTCATGACGGTATTTTTCGGGATCTTAATGGTGCCTGAACGCAGCGCCACTTCCAAGTTCTGAATCATCGAAAAGCCGGCAAATGCTACCTTGCGCCCGTGCTTATGCGCTTCTTCCAAAATCAATTGCAAACGGTGCACCTGTGATGAAAAGCAGCTTAAAATCACTCGGCTGTTACTAAATTTATCCATCACCTGACCGATGGAATATTGAATATCAAACTCGGTGTGCGTGTGCGTCCCCTCTGATTCACAGTTGGTCGATTCGTTCATGAACATCAACACGCCCTCTTTGGCGGCGATTTCTGTCATACGCTCAAGGTCAAACTTTTGGCCGTCAACCGGACTTTCCTCAAACCGCCAGTCACCAGAGTCAATCACCACACCCAGCGGCGTCCGGATCACCACCGCCGTTGAATCTGGAATCGAGTGATTCACCCGCACCAATTCTACCGAAAAATGCTTCGACACTTGAACAACTTCGTGGCTCAATGGGTCCATTACCCGAAAGTCCGGCTGAAAATCAGTATCGGCATCAGCCATCGACTTGTCCAGCATGCCGATGGTAAATTTCGACGCATAGACCGGTGCTGGAATCCGGTGGATAAAGTGCCGGAAGGAACCGATGTGATCAAGGTGCCCATGGGTAAACACATGCGCCTTGATTTTATGCTTATTTTCCTCGAGCCAGGTGATATCCGGCGTAATATAGTTGATGCCTGGATAATCGCTGCCCGGAAACAGGAAGCCCATGTCCACAATGATAATCTCATCGTCATACTCAATGGCGTTCATGTTTTTACCGATGCCCATTTCGCCGACACCACCGATTGGGATAATCCGTAGTTTTGGCTTGCCACCACGAGTCCGTTTTGGCTGCATTTTGGCGCTAAATTGCTCGCCGCCATAGCCGTTGTAGACCGACTTATTGACTGGGATATCGATCACGTGCTGCGACGCCCTGAGGTTAACATTCTCGCTCGTCCGCCGCTGCGCCCGAAACACTTCACCTTTGCGAGTGGTGGTACTATTCATCACCGCCGTATTACTTTTTTTTGTAGCTGGTCGTTTTGACTGATCATCGCCTTTCGGCGTCGCGAGTCGTCTTTGGCCCATACGTATTGTTCTCCTTTTATAAAAATATACCTTGCAAAATTAGAATGACAGGCGATAGACACGGGGGCAACGTACGACAAATCTATCCCCTAACAATTGCGTCCATTGTAGCACGGGGCGCTAACTCTTGTCAAAAATAGCTCAGGCGCTCGCCTGGGCGGCCAATTGCGCCGCCCGCACAAAATCATCAATTAACGTCTGTCGCAATGCCCCGTTATACAGCGCTGCTGCCGGATGATACAGCGGAATCACCAAGAACTTCAAATCGTTGAATTGTGCCCAGCGCGGATTACCATGATCACGCGAAATCGCCAAGTCGGGAATGAACGCCATGCCGCTATGCCGACCCAATGTGATGACTACCTTTGGCTGAATAATTTGCAGTTGGCGCATCAAATACGGCCAAAAAGCGCGCTTCTCCTCCGGCAGCGGGTCACGATTATTTGGCGGCCGATATTTAACGATATTGGTGATATAGACATCTCGGCGACGTAACTGGGCTACGGCTAACATCTCGTCAAGAAATGTACCAGCTGCCCCAACGAATGGTTTACCCTGAAGGTCTTCGTTTTTTCCTGGCGCTTCACCGATAAATATAATGTCTGCGTCAGCTCGGCCATCACCCATCACCAGCTGCGTTGCCTGCAGCGCCAAGTCATGACAAATATCACCAGCGATAATCTCTGCCGCCAAAACCTCCAGTTGCGCTGCCTCATCCATATTTCTATTATACAAAACACCTCGTCACTATGCGAGGTGTTTTGCTTGATACTGAGACGAAAATTACTTTTCAGCTTTTTCTTTCACCAGATTGACGAAGTCTCTTTCGTGCTTCTGCAAATTTGATTCTTGGATTTTCTTGGCAAAATTGGATAGCGGGTTTGACCTGCCTGACGACAAGCGCGGTGCCTGAACACTGTAATCTTTATTGGCGCGTGCTACAAAGAAATCACCTAACGCCTTGTAATACTCCTTCATCTGCTTACCAAAGTCCTGCACTTCTTTTTGCTCTGATTTGGTAATGTTATCAAGTAGCTGATAGCAGCCGCTCATTTTTTCATCGTAGAGCTTCCTAACTTCATCTGCTGGCTTACCGATATAGCTAAAATAGCTCGGTGAACACTTCTTGGAGAAGTCTTTCATATCTCCTATCAGATTGGCAATGGCAAGCATATTTGGGCGCACCTTCTCATAGGCAGTCTTGTACTCGCCAAAGGATTTTTTAGTCTCCTCGTCGCGCATAATCTTTGATGAATCAAGCTTCTTCATCATCGAATCAGCACGTCCCACCGCCTCTTCAATCAGCTTCTTTGCGTTATCAGCATTCGACGACTTAAGTGCCGAGTTGAGGCTATTGCCGTCAAACTCTTTCAGCGTCTTAGCAGCTTCTTGGTAGTCGGCTTTTGATGGCCCACCAAGGAATATAACTGCCAACACGATACCAACGACAATGACTATCAAACCAATTGAACCGCCGATGATACCCCACAGCGCGCCCTTGCTCAAACCTTTCTTGGGCTGCATCGGCACGCCTTGCTGCAGTGGCTGCTGTGGTTGCGGCACCGGTGGTACTGGCTGCGAGGGCGCCGGAGCGGTCTGCTCGGTCGCCACGGGCGATGTTGCTGTCGGTTGTGGTACGTTCTTATTATTCTTGTCGTCCATAATCCCCCTCAATTATTCTTACACTCTCATTGTATCGTACTTTGCTAAAAAGCAAAAGTTATAACCCAATCATCGTTAAGTTGATCTTGCCGCGCTCGTCAATGCCAGTGATTTTCACGCGAACGGTTTGTCCTTCCTTGACTACATCAGTCACCTTAGCCACGCGGTGATCGGCCAATTTCGAGATATGCACCATCCCGTCAACCCCCGGCAAAATATTCACGAACGCCCCGAAATCTTTGATACTGACGACTTTGCCTTCGTAAATCTTGCCGACCTCCGGCTCTTCGACCAGGCTCTTGATCCAATTGAGGGCTTTTTCGATCGATGCGCCGTCTGGGCTAGCGATGGTAATCAGACCGTCTTCCTTGATATCAACTTCAGCACCAGTTTCCGAGGTAATCTTGTTAATCACCTCGCCGCCTTTGCCGATGACCGCACCGATTTTATCCGGGTCAATCTTCAGTTTTTCGATACGCGGCGCATACGGGCTAAGCGACTCGCGCGGCGCCGACAGCACGCTCAGCATATGTTCCAAAATATGCGCCCGGCCCGCCTTGCTCTGCTCGATCGCCTGGCGCAGCACCGCCACCGGCAAGCCGTGCACTTTCATGTCCATCTGCAGTGCGGTGATGCCCTTACTGGTACCAGTCACCTTGAAGTCCATATCGCCGGCAAAATCCTCGGCATCGGCAATATCGCTCAAAACATACGGCGTCTCACCATCCATCATCAAGCCCATGGCAATACCGCTAACCGGCGCCGAGAGAGGCACGCCGGCATCCATCAGCGCCAAACAGCTCGAGCAAGTCGCCGCCATTGACGTCGAACCGTTCTGACTCATAATTTCGGTAACACTGCGAATAGCGTACGGGAAATCTTCCTCGCTCGGCAGCACTGGCGTTAAGGCTCGCTCTGCCAAATAGCCGTGGCCAATCTCGCGCCGACCCGGACTGCCCATGCGCTTGACCTCGCCAACCGTATAGCCCGGCGCATTGTAATGATGCATATAGCGGCGCTCGCCGTCATTGACTTCCATGGTATCAACTAGCTGCGCGTAACTAAGCGGTGCCAAGGTCACGATATTCATGCCCTGCGTCACCCCGCGAGTAAACAAGCTCGAACCGTGCGCTCGCGGCAATAAACCAACTTCTGAACTTAACGGGCGAATTTCAGTTAGTTTGCGGCCGTCTGGACGCATATTATCCTCGACGATACCGCGGCGAACATCTTTATGTAACGCCAAGGTAAATGCTTCATCGTATTCGTCACGCACCTCATCATATTCCTCGGCGTTCAAACCCAGCTTTTCGGCCATCGCTTCGTGAAATGCCCAGCGAATCTCATTGACCACCTCGTTGCGCTCTGGGTACGGCCGGCGGATTTTCTCGCCTAATTTGCCGTCAACCCACTCGTCAGCCGTCTGCTGAATTGCTTCATCAGGTAAAACTAATTCATATTCCTGCGGAGTTGGCGCAACTTTGGCCGCCAATTCTCGCTGCAACTGAATCGCTGGCTGCATCATCTGGTGCGCCCAGGCCATCGCATCGACAATTACCTCTTCTGACACTTCCTTGGCACCAGCCTCCACCATAGTGATGCCACTGGCAATACCGGCCACTACTAGATCCAAATCAGATTGCTCACGTTCCTCGGGCGTCAAAAAGGCCTTAAACTCGCCATTCACGCGGCCTACCCGCAGACCCGCTACCGGCCCGTCAAACGGCGTCCCGGTCAGCATCAAGGCGCTCGACGCCGCAATCATCGCCACCACGTCCGGACGGAAATCCGGATCCATGCTCAGCACCGTCGCCACGACTTGCACTTCTTGGCGGTAGCCCTTTGGAAACAGCGGCCGAATCGGACGGTCGATTAGCCGGCCGATTAGCACCGCCTCGTCGCTGGGACGGCCCTCGCGCTTAATAAACCGCGAGCCAGAAATTTTACCCGCCGCATAAAACCGCTCTTCATAATCAATCGACAGCGGAAAGTAATCCAGCTGCACTGGCCGGCTACCCACCTGGGCACTGCCCAAGACCACCGTATCGCCGTAGCGAACCAGCACACTACCAGTCGTCCGAAAACCAACGCGGTTGACCTCCAGCGTCAGCGGTCGGCCGCACAGCTCGGTGGTAACGCTAAAAATCTCCTTGCCGCTCGGGTTAATAATTGCCATAGATCCTCTCTTTCTCGCAAAGACAGTAACAGGTGTACGCGTGCTGGTTTATTATCAACACACCACACATCCATCACCGTCTGCGGGTTATATTCGCACTTTCTATTATATCACAGGGCCGCATGCTTTATAGGAAGCCGGCCCGACCAAACGCATCCCGAACCGCAGCGAGCTGCTCACTTACTCGGTCCAAAACCTTTGGCGTTGGTAACAACACTTCCGGTGAGCTACCGCCAGCCGCACCAATGACTTGTTGTATCACATTAAAACTCTCCATTCCCGGCAGCATAGCAGTCCACTCATACGGCTGCTCACTAGTTGGCGCTGTCGGTTGCCTCTGAGATACTGGCACAAAGGATAGCATCAGCTCTTCCGGATCAATTTCATACAGTATATCCCGAAAGGCACGTTCTGTCGGTAACCCTCGCCTCGATACTCCCCAAACCGCCATCAGCTCAGCGATCTTAGCTTCGGGCTTACCTGACAACAATTCAAACGCGACGGCTACGCGCACCCTACTATCATCACCCAAATCCGAAGAGACTCCCGTGCCTATCACTGCTCGCTCAGAATGACCGGCCTTACGCAGTAGCGCACTCCCCGTCATAAAACCGCGCTTACCTCCGCCTCGAGAGACAGATACCGATGCGGATGGTGGTAATATCGGCGGCATTTCGCTCGTAAACACAGGCGCACCCTCAATACATCGCCGAAACATGTCACGGGCTTGACCATATATCTCATACGCCCCTTCAAGGTCAAGCTTCGAGGCATTCGTCTCTACCGATAGTATCCGTTGACTTTCATCGCCACGGTTCATAAGCAGCCCACCAGCCGTAGCCGCCACTGCTCCAGCCGCACCAAACAACAGACCGCGCCGACTTACTGGACTCTTTTTTTCCGATTGTTCATGACTCGTCATATGAGGCTCCTACAGGCATAAATACTCATGCGCACTTGAGCGCCCAGCCTCAATAACATTTTGTTGAGTAACCGTATGTAGTGCCAGCACATAGAGCATAAACATTGCCTCCTTAAGATCGGTAAGGTGCTCTTCACCAGCTGCTGAACCGATGTGAGGAGTTCTCCTCCTGCTTCTTTAAGCAGTTTTCGCGGCGGTTTATTTAGGACCGTTGGCTCCAACAAGTCACCCTTAAACATTTCATCCGGAAAAAAGTACTGCCAAAAATTATTGACAAATAGTTTTTCAGATGTATCAGAGCCGTCTTGTGACGGATCCATACCGTTTTTCCAAAAGTCATCCGCATCTGTAAATCTTGGGTTATGATTATCAGCGCTCGGCTCTTCCAACTTCTCGAGATGCAGTGGGCCATCACTTAACCATCCCCCATCCGGACTAATCTGCTTCTTAACAGCAGCCACAACTTCACTAATCCTTGCCGCTTGTTCAGCCACATCTGGCGGTAATTTATCAGCCTGCGGTGCATATTCACTCATAATCTGTAATTTAGCATAAAAACTATAAAAAGTCAAACAGCACCCCAAAAAACAGATCGGCTCATCCCAATAAAACAACGGCTCATGCTGCTAGGCTGATACGCCCATGCTACAATTAACAAGTGAAGCAGACAACCCACGCCAAAAACTGCCGCCGATGGCTCAGTATGAGTCTGGCTATTATCATGCTCGCTGGTGGCGGCTACACACTCATCACGGCGTTTAGTCCATTCTTTCGCGCTCAGCTCATTGACCCAACGCGCAATGAAACCACCCAGCTTCTCGCCGCTACGCCAGAAACCAGCATCACCGAGGACCGCCTCTATATTCCTAAAATTGATATTAACGTGCCGTACGCTACTGGCGGTGCCGAAACTATGGAGCGAGGTGCATGGTGGCGTCAGCCAGAGAATGGCAACCCAGTCGACGGCGGCAACTTCGTCTTGTCGGCCCATCGATTTATCATGGGCCTGACGCCGCAACAAACCATCCAAAAATCACCATTCTACAATATTGATAAACTACGCATTGGCGATGAAATAATCATTGACTACCGTGGCAGGCGCTATACCTACGTCATATCCCGGCTATTTGATGTCAAGCCGAATGCCGTTCACATCGAAAACCGAACCAACAAGCCACAGCTCACCCTCTATTCATGCACGCTTGGCGGCGCAGCTGACGGCCGGACGGTTTTTGTAGCTACGCCACGTTAAATCAAAATACCCACCTCGTGATATATCAAGGTGGATATTCGTACAACTACCCGGCGCGACTATTTACGCAGACCCAGGGCAGCCACAACTGCTTTATAACTCTCAAAATCAGTTCGCTCCAGGTATCTGAGCAGGCGCTTGCGCTTGCCAACCATCTGGATTAAGCCACGGCGCGCCATGAAGTCGTGCTTATTCGCCTTCAGGTGCTTTGTGACCTCTTTGATACGAGCCGTCAAGATCGACACCTGCGCCTGCGGGCTGCCAACGTCGTCCTTATTGACCTGAGTCAAAGCAATTGCTTTCGCTTTATCGTCTTTGCTAATCATAGCCTCGTCATTATACCAATGCTACGCTAAAAACGCAAATCAGCCGCATTTACTAAAATGTCTGCACGTAATTATACGCTGGCTTACCGGTGGTCGGCACGGCGGCGCCCGGAATGTTGCAGGTCGCCTTGACCGCATTAACCTGAGCCGACTCCTGCGGCTTGGCAGAATTAAGAGCCGCAAACACCGCGATACCTGTTATCTTGCCAGAGGTGTCTTTGCACGGATACCAGACAAAAATATCGTTCGGATTTGACGCGTTCTTGCTGCTGACACCCTCACGATACCCCGGCTGGATATACTGTGGTACAAGTGAGTCAACGCTATTAGCGTTGTTGAACGTCCCCTGTCCTGACGGCAGCGTTCGTTTCCGTGTGTCATATATCTGCAGCGCATCCCCAGCGATCTTGACGATGGAACGGATCTTGGTATCGGTAGCGTCCTGGCGCACGCCCGAATACGCCACAATACCGATGGTCGCCAAAATCGCGATCACGACCATCACAATTAATAGTTCAACGATTGTAAAACCTGTCTGCCTACCCATGATTTGATAATAGCACTTCAAGACGAAATCCCAAAATCCGCTAATGGTTTTGCCTGAGCGACGTCATATTCAGCGATAGCCTGGCGGCGCAGCTGGCGGCAGTAGGCCCCTGTTTCCAGCTTCTGACCAATATCAATCGCTAAGCTCCGAATATACGTACCACTTGAAACATGCGCTCGAATCACCAGGCGAGGATACTCATAGGTGACAAGCTCCAGGGCGTAGATTGACACGGTGCGCTCCGGCATATCGACCGACTGACCCTGACGTGCCAGCTGATAGGCCCGACGGCCATTGATCTTGATAGCACTAAACACTGGCGGTCGTTGTTTGATTTCACCCACAAATGTACCGAGTACCGCTTCAACCTCACTGCGAGGCGGCTGCCACTCCGACACGCGAGTCAGTTCACCCTCAGGATCACCGGTCGTCGATACCTCGCCAAGTATCAGCTCCGCTTCATACCACTTATCAAGCTTCGTAAAGGTATCAGCCTCACGGCACTTCTTGCCCGTCACAATAATCATCAGTCCTGTAGCAAACGGATCGAGCGTACCAGTATGGCCAACTTTCACTTTCTTGCCCGCCGCCTGGCTGAGCACTCGCCGCAACCGCGCCACTACCCCGAAACTCGTCATACCAGCCGGCTTATCAATGAGCAGCACCTCGTCCATGGGCTATTTTTGCCCCGGGATCTGGAATTGGGACGGGTTAAAGGTGCGCGGCTGTGTAGAGGCGGACGGTGCTGAAGGTGATGTGTTCAACGCTGGCAGTCCACCATCGGCAGCGCCGACCGGAGCTGGTGGCAGCGGTGGCAAGCCTGATCCTGAAAAGTCAGAGAAATCAGGCAGCGGTGGCAAGCCATGCATCACATTAGACTCAATGTCAGCGAGCGTAGCCGGAGCAGACGACACTGTCGGTAGCGGCGAAGATGAGACTACCGGAGCAGGCGAAGCCGCGGGTTCAAGCGGCGGTGCAGCAGCCAGCGCCTCGGTAATTGCCGCGCGGGCGTCGCGCTCAGAATCTGGCAGCGATGGCGGCGCGGTAGATTGAGTCTGCTTGTCAGCCAGCGCCTGCGTCTCCTCTTTTAGCGCGGCAATGACCGCTTCGTCTTTATTGGTGGTCGCAAACGGGTCAACGCTCGGCGGTTCATCAGACTTCCCCATGGCGGCATTCAACGGCGATTCGCCGAGGGCCGGCCGCGACGCACCGACATAGGTACCGTGATGCAAGATAGTCTTGTTTTGATCAGTGTCAAGATCGCGGCGCTTATCCTCAGCCGCCCGCTCCGTCGTCGCGTTCAGCGTTCCACCCAGTAGTGGCGTGGCCGTTTCTGGCTCAGCCGATACCGACGCACTGATTGGTTGCGATGTCGATGGCGTACTACTCCGTCCGCTCGTCACTGACGCTGCTCGAAGGCGATCAAGCTGCGCCGTGGCCACACGAGCCGCTGCATCCTGCTCTTCGGCCCGAGTCTGCTTGGCCACGTCATCAAGGCTACCCCGCCGCTCGTGGCTAATCGACAACGCGCCATCATCTCTTTTTGACTCAGCTGGCTTCGAGCGTTTTCCCCGTTCAACCTTAAAATTAGAGCCATCCTGGCCGTTATTATCCTGCGTCTCATCATCAGCTGCATCGGCCGCCTGCTTTGATTGCTCTGGCTCTGAGTGCTCCTCGGCTTTAATCGCCTGCCCCTCAGCCAACTTGGTAGCAATCAATTGCTGGTTCGCGCCAACCGCCATCAGCTCCGCCGCCAATGTCATCACCCGCGACGAGGTTAAATTGTTACTAAACCGCTCCGTCGCCGCCACGACACCTGTCAGCAACGCCGTCGCGATCTGCTCATCCATGGTTACTTTCGGTGTTCGTAACTCATCAATCAGGTCAACCAGCATCTCGCTGACACCTGACGCCTTATCGTCATGCCAGTCAACCGTCCCGAGGCTACTCCTCACCATACCGGCGGTCACCGTCGACACCACCGCATCATGCAAAATCTTGCCATGAGCCGTCAGCGCCTTGTCGAGATGGTCCTGACTCTCGACATTCAATGCGAGCACCAGTTCAATGTTATAATCGCCCTGCGAGAACTCTAAATCAGCTTCGGTAATTGTCGCCCGGTACGGCGTGATAAAAATCTTCACTGCATCATCAACCACCTTGTAGCGCAGATGGTCGGCTTTTTCCTTATCAAGCGCGATGATAAAATCACGCAGGCTGTCCGCCGTGGCTTCAAACGTCTCGTCAGGCTCGAGGAACGAAATCGCCGGCGGGACTTTGCCACTAAAAACAGCCGCGGCGTGCTTGCCCAGTTTATTTAGGAAAATTGTCAGCCCCAGCGCTGCCGACAGCTCGTCCACCGATGGATCAGCGCTCACCGTCACCAAGATATTAGTCACATCTTTGATGCTCTGAATGATCTGCTGCTTTTGTGACTGGCTCGCCATTGTTGTGTCCCTGTTTATTTTTGTTTATACCGTTGAATCACATTATACATAAGCATTTCAGGAAAGTCAATAGATTATCGTCAATGCGAGCCACTCTTTACTTTTATTGGGTTTTTCTGTATAATCCATCCTTGATTAGCGAAACAAATTTATAGAGGTAAAGGAAATCTATGCCAATCATCAAATCCGCCATCAAACGGGCCAAACAAACCCTAAAACGCCGCGAGCGCAATATCGGTATCAAGCGCGACATCAAGTCAGCCGTCAAGGCCTTCATGGCCGAGCCAAGCGCCGCAACGCTGGCCGCTGCCCATAGTGAACTTGACACCGCTGTCAAGAAGAACCTGCTCAAGAAAAATACTGCTGCCCGGCGCAAGAGCGCCCTCTCGGCTGTTGCGAAAAAAGCCGGCGTTAAGCTTGAAGCGACCAAAAAACCAGCCGCCAAAGCTCCAGCAAAGACAACAGCAAAAACCACCGCGAAGTCAACTGCTACCAAAAAACCGGCCGCAAAAAAGTCAGCAGCCAGAGAAGCTAAATAGCCATTCACGGTTGCATCAACAATACCCCCGTCGGTTGGCGGGGGTATTGTTACTAATCTACGAAAATCTGACCCAAGGAAGTCCTACGACTCATTCGCGTCGGGAGTAAGTTTTATTCCCATTTCATTAAACAAACCGTTCATATCCACCCGCCCCAGGAGCGTTCCTTGCGATAAGTCTGCGTTTACTTCAAGTGCTGTCACCAACCGCGTTACTAGCTGAGGACAGTAGTTGGGATCGGTTAAAAAGACCCCACGAGCCAATTCTCCCTTGCGTACACTTTTTTCAATAATCACCCTCAGCGCGTCATAAAGATGCCCGTCAGCGCTCTTCAACATCCGCTCCCGCAGCTCATCGGGGGTCATTTTTCCCGAACTAAGCTTTATCTGTTTAAGCGTCTCATGACGTGGAGAGTCTGGATCATAGAAATAACTGAAACCGTTAGCAGCTGCTTCAAACTTTGAATTGTAGAAAACCTCCTTAGGAATCTTAACCCCCGCCATACTTTCGTATAAGTACTGAGCTCTACTATCAGCATGCGGTACCCTAGACCCAGTCAGTGGTTTAAACCTTCCTGCGTTCCATTCATAATAATTATCATTTATCTCTTTCGCCACGTCATACAGCCCCTCGGGACTCATCTCGTGTAGAGCAATATCTATATCTGCCGCAACCGATTGCCAGCCCGCTTTCATATCGGCATTCTCACACAGCTGAACAAGATGAGGACAGTCCTTACCAACATGCCTTACCATATCAGCAATTACTAATACGGGCTCTCTGTCAATAAATCCTTCGTCAATGTCTGTTTTTTCCCGTTGTTTTTTCTATTAAATTCGTCCGCAAACTCCTCCCACCGTTTGCCCTCACTCGAATCCCCGCCACTGAACTCCTGCGTACTGGGCGGCGTATTTCTATGCATTATAGTCAATTCCTTTCTTATCTTTCTGGTGAACTAACAGTAGCTTAAATTTTACTATATAATAATTATTTTGTCAAGCATATAAATGGCTTATACTGGCTTAGCGATCTCTCCTAGTCACATCAATCAGCGCCGTCTCAACCAATAGCCACGGCGACACGCGGATTGTCTTCATATGTTCATCAGCCTGCGCCAAGGCAGAGTTAATTACCGCAAGTTGCGCTTGCGTTATCCGCGCTGCATACGGCGCTACCTTTCTTAGTGCATACGGATGGGCCGCAAAATCACGAGCCACCACCCCCGTGTCACCGCTAGATAGCACCAGCGCGTTCAGCTGCACCAACTGTGAGACCAATAGCCCCAGCGTCTGGTACGCCCCATCATCACCGTTCTCCGCCTCGAGATAGGCAATGATCGCGCGCACTTTCCCCCGGTCGCCATCCAGCATTGCCGCAAACAACTCAAACGCACTTTCAGCCGGAGCCAGCGGCACCAGTGCATTAATTAACTCATCATTCAGTTCGCCAGCCAGGGCCAACTGCTGCAACACCAGGTCAAGCCGTAGCTGATCAAACCCCAACCGATCAATCAGTGCCGTTGCCTGCGCCGCTGTCAATACTGCCCCATGCACCTTGGCTCGCTCAACACACCATGTGCTCAGCTGCGGCTTTTGGCGTTCAGTGAAATAAGCGTATTCCCTTACCTCGGCATGACTTTTCAGCCACTTATACGTTTTTGTACGCTTATCAAGCTTTGTCTCCAGAAGGACAACCGTGGTCGCCGTATCACCCAGTAGCTCCGGCAACTCACGCCACAAGGCCACATTCTGACTCGCATCAGTAATGACCACCGCCTGCTCAGCGGCAAATAGACTCTGCCCCATCACCACCTCACAGACCTCGGCGGCCGTCAGTTCTTCACCGTCGCGCCGCACCACCTCCATATCACCAACCAGCACCGCAAGCGCCGCCCGTTTCTCAAATTCGTTGTCGCCGTGAAAGAGATGGATCATATAACTTCCACCTGGCACACCGGACAAATATGCGTACCGCGGCCACCTACTTTTAGCTTGATAATTTCTTGGTCGGAATGGCGATGGCAAGCCTGACCTTCGCGGCGAAATACATGAGCAAATGTAAGATAATTCCCTTTTCGACCCTCGGCATCAACGTAATTTTTATCAGTCGAGCCGCCCTGGTCAATACTCAATTGCAAGATTTGCCGCAGCTCATTAAATAATGTATTCAGTTGCTGATCACTGACGTTTTTTACCCGCGTTTGCGGATGAATACGTGCCGCCCACAACGCCTCGTCAGCATAAATATTACCAACCCCGGCGATCACCGCCTGGTCAAGAAACGCTGGCTTGATCATTGAATTTTGGCGGCGACGAATCTGCTGGATGAAATCCTCGGCGCGCGTATTGGGATCAAGCGGTTCTGGACCGACTTTTTGCATAAACGGCAGGTTTTTCACTTCATCAGTCGGCAGTAACTTTACCCAGCCAAACTTGCGCTGATCGTTAAAAAACAGCCGCGACCCGTCCACAAAATCAATCTGCACCCGTGTCGACCGATCCGGCAGCTCGCCAATTAAGCTATCGTTCGGATGTCCGCCAGCAAAGTCGTCGACCTCGCGAGCGGTATCCGCAGAAAAATCGTGGGCAACGTTACGTGGGCCCCGAGATTTTTTTGGGGATACCCGAGCGCTATGACGAGAGCTTTGACGAAACACCAACTGCCCCGTCATCTTTAGATGCACCACCAGCGAGTAGCGAGTGTCTAGATCAATCATCAGCACCTTTGCCCGCCGCCGCACCGCCGTCACGCGCGCGCCATACAAAAATTGTTCGACATCAGCCGGCGCATTCGGAAAACTCTTCGGCGAGTCAAACACTGCCACTCGCGCCACCACTCGGCCCGGCAGTAACTCCGCCAACCCGCGGCGAACCGTCTCGACTTCGGGAAGTTCTGGCATAAGACGCTCCTAAAACTTGAACAGCGTATCCCGCTGGTACAGCCCGATAGAGGTGGCCATTTTGCTACCGTCAGGGATTTGCTTGATAAACATATCGACGATTTCCTCGACATTAGCAACCGCCGAGCCTTTAGAACCACTACAATCCGACGTCCACAGCGCCTTGATTGATGTTCCATTCATCAACAATTCGAATTTATATACCTTGCCAGTCGCACAAATACCGCGCAGGTCATTTTGCTCATCACTCAGTTGCCGGCCCTCCATCATCTTGCGCTTGTCCAGTGCGTACACCAATTCTTCATAGGCCTTGGCGTTATTATTCAGCTGCTTGGTGTTCAGCTGATTCTCGACATATCCCTCATACGTCGTCATCACCCGCGACGACGGCGCAATAGTTATTTGATACGAACGGAATTTCTCATTAGCGACAATCGGGCCACGCACTGTCAGTCTGACCGCTCGGCTCTCGTCGGTTTGTAGCAAGTCGCTTTTTTTCTGCTCAGTCGTCTCCTGCTGCTGTTTTTGCTCGTCGCCACCAAATATCGACCGGCTGATGCTGATAATCGCGACGATCGTCACGATGGTAATGATAATGACTAGTAAAATCGGCACAAACCGAGAAAAGGAATTAAACGAATTATACGTACGCCTCATGGGTTGATTATACCATATTCTGCCAGTTTTGCATTTATTGCCTCGGCTACACCTCGTCCCAGTGTAGTCCTGTGCCGACGTCGACCTTCAATCGAATTGGCAACTCCGGACAAATGCCTTCCATTTCCGTACGCATGATTTCGCCGACCCGCTCGGCATCTGCTGCCTGGCATTCCACTAAAATTGAGTCGTGGACTTGCAGAACCGGCTCAGCCAGCCCAGCCAATTTGTCCTCCAGCCGAATCATCGCCAGCTTCATCAAATCAGCTTCCGTGCCCTGAATTGGCATATTCATCGCTGCCCGCTCGGCCGCCGAACGCACCATAAAATTGCTCGACTTGACGTCGGGCGTTGGTCGGCGCCGGCCAAAATAGGTCTCGACAAAACCCTGTTCGCGCGCTTGAACTAAAATTGTATCCAGATAGTGGCGGATTGGCTGGCGCACCGCGAAATAGTGTTCAATAAACTGTTTCGCCTCAGTAGACGTCATACCGGTGGCTGCCGCCAAGCCATGTGGACTCATGCCGTACAGCACGCCAAAGTTAATCACCTTGGCCGCCCGCCGCTGTGCTTTCGTCACCTGCTCCATCGGCACACCGTAGGTCTCGGCTGCCGTTTTGGTATGAATATCGACGTCACTATTAAAATCGTTAATCAACTGCTCGTCACCCGCCAATACCGCCGCCAGCCGCAGCTCAAATTGTGAATAATCCGCACCGACAAACACCTTGCCCTCACTCGGCACAAACGCCTGGCGAATTTTCCGACCCAATTCCGTCCGCACTGGGATGTTCTGCAGGTTAGGATTGGTGCTGCTCAGCCGCCCGGTGCTGGTGACGTCTTGGTTAAACGTGGTGTGAATCCGCCCGTCCTCGGCCACCAACTTCGGCAGCGCTTCAATGTAGGTGCTGATCAATTTAGTCAGTTCCCGGTACCGCTCAATCAGCTCGATGATTGGGTGTCGGCCACGCAGTTTATCCAGCTCTTTCTGCCCTGTCGAATAGCCAGTTTTACCCTTTTTGATGCCGGTCGTCGGCAACTGAAGTTTGGTAAATAACACCTCAGACAGCTGCGCTGGACTAGCAGCATTGAACTCGCGTCCAGCCATCGCATACATTTGTTGTTCAAGCTGACTAACCTCCGCCCTCAGTTCCTCACCCATGCATTCAAGGAGCGCCGTGTCCAGCTTCATGCCGCGCCTTTCCATCTGAAACAGCGGCCAAATCACCGGAAAATCAAAGTCGCGAAGCACCCGAGCAATCTGCTGATGCGTCGCCATATAATCCTGCTGCTGGCGGTATATTTGGCGTAAGCGTGCCAGCTGCCGCGACGCGGAATTATCCTCAGAAAAATCACCCGCCAGCGCCATCAAACTGCGATCACGCCTGAGCGGATCGATCAAAAACGCCGCCTGCCCAACATCCCAAACCTCATGAAAACGCACCGCCACATCGTGAGCATCCAGCGCGTGATACAACTCCTTGACGTCCGCCGCAATCACCACGCCCTGCGCCAACAGCTGCCAAACCGACCAGCCAACTTCACTGATCTTGGCCCGCCACGCCACGCCAAGCTTGGAATTGATATACACCGTATCTGGCTCTACGGGGTCAATATAGATACTATTTTCCGCCTCAAACAGCGGCTCAGTCGGCATATTTTCAACCTGCGGTAACTCTAGCCCCGCCGTCGCCACTGTCTCATCCACCGCCTGCATCGTTCGCGGCAGCCGCCCAATCAGCGAATGGAACTCCAATTTCCGCAAAATCTCCGCCACCCGCGCAAAGTCGCAGTCGTTAACATCAGCCACCTCCCAGTCCAGTTCCACCGGCGCGTCCGTCCAAATTTCTGCCACCTGCTTGGTCAAATATGCCGACTCGCGGCCATTTGCTAGCTTTGTCCGCAAAGCGCCTTTTTGCTCATCCAAATGTGCATATACCCCGTCCAGCGTGCCATATGCTTGCAATAGTTTCACCGCCGTCTTTTCACCAACGCCTGGCACGCCCGGCAAATTGTCACTGGAATCGCCCTTCAGCGCCTTCAAATCCAAAAACTGGTCCGTCCGGATGCCATATTTTTGTTCAAAATATTCCGCCGTAAATTCCTCAATGTTCCTCAGGCCGTTTTTCATGGCGTACACTTTGGTGAGGGGCGACACCAATTGCAACGCATCCAAATCCGACGTCAGCAAACATGTCTGTACGCCGCGCGCCTCCGCTTGCCTGGCAAATGCGCCCATAATATCGTCCGCCTCATAATCATCCAGTTCATACAGCGGCCAGCCGAACGCATCCAGCAGTTCCATCAAAATCGGAATTTGCTGATAGAAATCATCAGGTGCTGGCTTGCGACCCGCCTTGTACTCTGGATATAATTCCCGGCGCTTACGGATATTGGTACCGCGCTTGTCCCACGCCACCACCACATAATCCGGCTCCAATTTCTTGATCAGCTCAATCGCCAAACTCACAAACCCATATACCCCGCCGGTCGGCGTACCGTCTGCCGTACTGAGCCCCGGCATGGCATAATACCCTCGGTAAAACACTGATTTTCCGTCGATGACCGCCAAACGTTTCATATATTTAGTATAGCACTTGTGCCAAGCGATGAATAACAACCATACCCGGCCACCCACCTTGTCCGCCCTGATAGCATATTATGCTACTGACCAGCATCGCAAAGAGCCCAGGCAGGCTACACTATAATGCTATAATGAAGATATCGCGCGAGCTACTAAAAGACAGTGGGGCCAATAAATCACGGTGGTAAGTATGTTTGAAGGCAAGACATTTGAATACGAACCGGG
>JABCOH020000030.1 GCA_013333695.2 Candidatus Saccharimonadota bacterium
GCGCGGCCGGCAGAAAAACCTCAGTTACATCGACGAGCGGGCACTGATTTCGTTTACGGCGCCGCTGGCCAATTTGCTGACGGATTTTTATGATCAATTAAAGTCGGTGACCAGCGGCTACGGTTCGTTTAATTATGAGCTGGCGGGCTATCAGCCGGAAGATTTGGTGCGCGTGGATTTTTATGTGGCGGGCGAAATGGTCGATGCGCTGAGTGTGATGTGTCACCGCTCTGAGGCGCCAGGCTTGGGCCGCGAGATCGTCAAGAAGCTGAAAGACGTGGTGCCGCGCCAGAGCTTTGAGGTGGCACTGCAGGCGGCGATTGGCGGCAGATTCATCGCCCGCGAAAACATCGGTGCTTACCGCAAAGATGTCACCGGCTACCTCTACGGCGGCGATGTCAGCCGAAAAAAGAAACTTCTCGCCAAACAAGCTCGCGGCAAAAAGCGCATGAAACGCTTTGGCAAGGTTGACATTCCAAGTGAAGCGTTTATGGTGATGTTAAAGAGGGATTGATTTGAGTGGGTAAAATAAGAGAGTTGGGCACTGAAGTAAGCGAAGCTATTATAGATAATGCCGTTGTAATGCCAGTGCTTAATCAAATAAATTTAAATAATGCAAATGGAGAGATGGTTAATGGCTTGTTAAAAGACTTACCAATGCTTAAGATGATAGCTGTTTCTAATAATATTCGTGACATGATTTTCATTTCGAAACTAAAAAGCTTTCTTCAGCCACTTAATGATATTTCAAAGAGTAAAATTAAAAAAGAAATTACAAAAATTGATAAATCTAAAAAATACCGTAAAAAAGTTGGTGAAAATTTAATCAATCTAATTGACAGAAGTTTTGATGAGGAAAATGCAGAAAATGTTGCAATCCTGTTTAGGGCTTTTTTGGATGGTAAAATATCGTACGATGAATATGTAATAGCGTCTACGATAGCATGTAAGATATCCAGTCGAGATATAAAGCGGTTTTGTGTTGATTTTATGTTAATACAAGATGCTGAAGTAAGTTACGATTTGCTGTGGACTGGTCTGATTGATTTTACGTTTGCCCCGATAAAGGGAGTAGACGTCGACTACGAACGAGGAGGTACTTATGAAGACCCTAAAACGGGAAGAGAATATGACGTTGACGAAGGATATAATGCTGAGGTTAAGGGTGGTGAGATGAATATAATACCTACAGAGACTGGTAAAATATTCTATAGAGTGTTTGGTGACGGAAGAGTTGTAGCATAAAATTATTGTATCTAGACATGATGTATATGAAGAAACCAATTATGTATATCGATATGGACGGCGTGCTGGTGGACTTTACATCAGCCTTGACGAAGGTTCCGCCTGAGATGCTTGAGAAGTTTGCAGGTGAGTATGACAATATTCCGGGTGTTTTTGCGTTGATGGATCCAATGCCGGGGGCTCTTGAGGCGGTTGATAAGCTGAAAGAAAAATATGATTTATACATCCTCTCGTCATCGCCATGGGAAAATCCGACGGCGTTGGGCGACAAACTGGCGTGGGTGAAGAAGTACTTTGGCGGCGATGGTCAGGAAAATATTTTCTTTCGCAAGGTTGTCTTTTCGTCGGTCAAACAGTTGAGCCGCGGCGATATTTTGATCGATGATCGGACGGCCAGGGGTGCTGCTGAGTTTGTTGGCTGGCACATTCATTTCGGCACTCCGCAGTTTCCTGATTGGCAATAGGTGCTGGATGAGCTGCTTTAGCGGCTCGGTAGTGCGCTGCTTGAAATCACTGAGCATAACCAGTATAATGGTGACAGAATCAATCAGAGGAAGGAGAGTCATATCGACCAGCTGACCGTAATCATTTTCGGTATCGACGTCTCCCAAGGGATGAGGTGGCGCTGATGAAGTTGACAAAGCTATTCAAAAAAGCTCGGCTCGGTAAACGCCGTAAGGGTGAGGTATCAGATGTTGATACGGGAGCCCCAGTGCCGCGTCAGCGTCCAGTGGCTGCATCAGTACCCGCCGCATCTCCCACATCGCCCGCGCCGCGTTCTCCTCACTCTACGGCTGCTCCGGCTCGGCGTCATAGTATTCAGCGGCAAACTGTAGCCGCGCAGCCAGCTCGTCCTTCGGCTGCGTCTCGCGTTGTACCGCCGCAACCTTCTACTCATTTACCTCGCTCGTGTTCTGCCGCTCCTCAAAAGACTCCCGCTCCCAACCCGCCGGCTAAACCTCACCCTAAAAAACCGGCAGTATTTCATGACATCATGCCGCCGCGTGGCGTCCAGCGCTCGCGAAACTCATCATTTACCAAGCCATCCGTCAAGCCCCAGCGGCCAAAGCACGCCCTCTCGCCGTCACGTGCTTCACTGATCAAGCCCACTGCTTCGGCGCCGGCCCCGGCTAAGCGCCCACTCAACAAACTTTCTTCCGTCAAGGCTCAGCCAGGCAAGCCGCTCTCATCGCCTCCGCCGCACCCGCCGCTGACGAAGCCACCGCTTTCATCTCAGCCTTCGAGCCCGACTCGTCCGCTCAATCCTGCGGCTGCTGCATCAGCTCGGCGTCCAGCGCAACCATCGGTCACGTCGCCCCAACCATCCACCAGCAGCCCGAATGCCAACCCCCCCGCCACACGAGCCGCGCCAGCCAAAACGACGCCCCAGCCGCCAAAGCACGCCCTCTCGCTGCCCCATACCCCACTCAACAAACCTACTGCTGCGCTCCGTACCGACAAACCTATCACCAAACGCCCACTATCATCCCAGCCGCACCAACTGCCAACCCAGCCAAAATTACCGCTGCAGCCAAAGGAGCTGACCCACCCGCAAGCCACTGCCCATTCCCGCGCTCACATCGCTGTGCCGTCTCGCCGCCATCCTCAGCTAGCGCATCGTCCGCCGCATATTCGGGCGATGGACATGGTGCATAGATAAGAAGTCACAGCTGCTCCCGGAAGCTTAGTCAATAATCTGGTATAATACTCATATGTCAGATCTTGAACGTGTCATCAGGGAATACCAGCCGACCGAAGCGGCCGTAGCGCTGGTGCGGGATACCAAAATTGCACTGCTAACCGGCATTTCCGGCGCGGGCAAGGATACGATCAAAAGACGGTTGTTGCGATCGCCGTCATTTCGTGATATCGTGTCGCACACCACGCGGGAGCCGCGGGTAAATAACGGTCAGCCAGAGCGCGACGGCGTTGATTATCATTTTATTGATCAAGCAACCGCACTGACCATGCTCGAACACCATCAGTTCATTGAGGCCAAGTTCGTCCACGGCAAGGTGTATGGCACCTCGACAGCCGAGCTGCAGCTAGCGCACGACCATCAGCAAACGGCGATCACTGATATTGACGTACAGGGCGTGGCTGAGTATGAGCAATTGGCGCCGGGTTGTATCGCTATCTTTATCGTGCCGCCGGATTATCCAACATGGCTGGAGCGATTGAAGCAGCGGTACGTAACGGAAGCAGAGTTTCAGGCGGCCTGGCCGAAACGCCGCCAGTCGGCCATCGCCGAGCTCAGTCACGCGCTGGAAGTGCCGTATTACCACGTGATTATCAATGATGATTTGACTCGAGCGGTGCGGGTTTGCGGCGAAATTATTGAGCGCGGTGACGTGTTTAATCGGCGTGATGACGAGGCGCGGTTGATAGCGCGGGACCTTCTTGATTATTTGATGGGTGAGGACGCAGCTTAGATGGCGACGAAGAAGTCGTCGTTTTCGCTGAGGCGACCGTTTTGGTCGTTGTCGGGGTTGCTTGACCAGATCTTTTTCTTATTAGCCGGTGCGGCATCGTTCTGGCTGGCGTGGCTCGTGTGGCGTGAGGGTTGGCATTCGGGCGGCTGGTGGATGGTCGGGCTATTTGTGGTGGTGTGGCTGATTACGGCTTACTTGGCACTGCCGCGGTTGCATCGTATCCTGAGTAGTTTGTACGTACCAAATTATTTCATCGGGCGGACACGGACGGCGGACGGACTGCTGGGTGATCCTGTCAATCTGGCTCTGCGCGGCTCGGAGGCACAGGTCCATCAAGCGATGACCGCGGCTGGCTGGACGTTAGCGGAGGAAATAACCGTGCGTTCATCGTGGCGGATGATGATGGCGACACTGACGCGGCGTAGCTATCCGCAGGCGCCGGTTTCGTCACTATTTTTGTTTGGTCGGCGACAGGATTTCGCTTACCAGCAGGAGGTTGACGGCAATCCCGGCAAGCGTCATCACGTGCGCTTCTGGCGTTGCCCGCAAGGCTGGCTGCTGCCGGGTGGTCATCAGGTGGACTGGCTGGCGGCGGGCACGTACGACAGAAGCGTCGGTTTTAGTCTGTTCACCTTGCAAATCACTCATAAGATTGATGAGAATACTGACATCGAGCGGGATTATATCGTCCAGTCAGCGCTCAAGGCGCGAGCCTCAATTGAGGTGACTACCCTGAAAGATTTTTCCACCGGGTATCATTCGCGCAACGGCGGCGGCGACACCATTCAGACCGATGGCGATCTGCCAGTGCTTGAGGTCGGGCGAGTGCGCGCCAACCAGTCCTTGATAGAGGAGCGCGACGAGGTGATTCTCGATGCTACTTCGCACGAGGTAATGCCGGTGGCGCACGATACATTGATACAGCAATTTTGGAGTCGGCGACCGCCACAGATCGCGTTTGGCGTGGTGGCAATGTTTGCGGCGCTGGCGGTCAGTATCATCAATACCGTTGTTGAGTTACTTGCGATTGACCAATTTCATAGCCAGACGGTGGCTGAACTGATGGTGGATGGTCAGGTGAATGACGCGGCGGTGATTGCTAATTGGCTGATTGGTTCGTCGATTATCATTGGCGTGGTGTGGGTGATCACGACCATCGTACTGGTCAGTCGGACATTTGGCGGCAGCAATCGGCTGCGGTTGGCACTGATGGTGATGTGCGGGCTAGCCGTTATCGCTAATTCGTTCACTCTGACTATCGGCAAGATAACCTGGTCGACGGCCAGTACGCTGCTGTTCATCGGGCTGAATATTGTAGCGGTGCTAATGTTTTCGTCAGACGCTGCCAGGCGATTTACGCGAGCGCGTAGCCAGGCCAGGCGCGCGGCAAGGTCGCATTAGCACTCGCCTTGCAAGAGTGCTAGATGTGCGATATAATAGGAGTATGACCGAACGTCAACAGGCGATTTTAGCTGCCATTATTGAGCAATACGCCGAAATTGCGGCGCCAGTTGGCAGCGTGACGCTAGCCAAGTTGTTTGGCGTGTCCAGCGCCACCATTCGCAGCGAAATGGCCAAGCTTGAAGAGATGGGTTTTATCGAGGCACCGCACACCAGTGCTGGGCGCATTCCCACCGACAAAGGCTATCGCTTTTATGTCAATGGCATCACCGACGCGCAGATGACGGAGCTGCCGAGCGGCATCGATCGCAGTGCGAGAGCGATCGAAGCGCATGTTAATTCACACATTGATACGTCTGATCGAGCGATTCGTAGTGCGGTTGATAGTTTGGTGGAGCTGACGGGTAATTTCGGTTTTGCGTCGTTTGGTACGCACTTGTATATGAACGGCATGACGCAGCTGTTTAGCCAGCCGGAATTTGTCGAGGGCGATCATGTGCAAGCGATTGCCAGGTTGATTGATAATATCGAGCCGTGGCTACATGAAGCAGCGCCGAACCACCCGCTCAATGTGTTTATCGGCAGTGAAAATCCGATTGGTAAAAGTTCTGGTGCGACGTTGATTATCAGCAAATTCCGCTCGCAGTTTAGCGATGATAGCTATATCGGTGTGATCGGCCCGACGCGGCAAAATTATCGCCGAACGATGGAACTAGTGCGGCGAACCGGCGCGATGTTAGAGGAGGTATTGTAATGGCTGAGTGGATCGGCGGACTACTGAGCGGCTTGCCAACGTGGCTAGTAGTGATTATTTTGATTATTATTTTCATAGCTATGATCGTGCTCTTCCCCTGCACATATGGCCACGAGCCGTTTTGGCCGTTCAGAAGGAGGAAAAAATGACAAAGAATAAAGCTAACAAAACTGAAGATTTAGAGCAGCAACTGGGCGAGTTGACGCTGGATTTGCAGCGGACGCGGGCGGATTTTGAGAATTATCGCAAGCGTGTCGAGGCGGAAAAGCAGTCGGCGCACCAAATGGGCCAGGCGAAGTCGGTGATGAAACTGCTGCCAGTGATCGATACGATTGAGCGAGCGATCGCCAACGTTCCGGAGGAACTGAAAGATAATCCATGGGCGAAAGGCGTGGCTGGCCTGAATAAACAGCTCGACAAGCAACTCAAAGAAATCGGCCTTGAGAAAATTGACGCCAAACCCGGTACGCCGTTTAACCCTGAACTGCACCAAGCTATTCAATTTGACGAAGAAACAGAAGGCGACAAAGAAGTGATTGCCGAGGAACTGCGTGCTGGCTACACGCTAGACGGTGTAGTGATTCGCGACGCGATGGTCAAAGTTACGCGCCAGTCATCGGAATCACCGCAGGCGGATGTCAAAGCAAACGCTGACATATCAGAGAAATAATTGGTTGTCGTAAAACGAATTAGCACTCTTGACACGGGAGTGCTAATTATTTATACTGAAATAGTTGGCACTCGTGAATAAAGAGTGCTAAAATGAGTATAAGCAAAAACCAGATGTGATCATAACAAAGAAAGGGGAATCATATGGGTAAAATTATCGGAATTGACCTCGGTACAACCAACAGCGCCTTTGCGTATATGTTGGCGGGCAAGCCAGAAGTTATCGCTAACGCTGAGGGTAATCGTACGACGCCATCAGTGGTAGCGATTAATAAAAAGGGCGAACGCTTGGTCGGACAAGTGGCGCAGCGTCAGCGTGTGACTAATCCAAAGAACACAATTTATGGTGTCAAGCGCTTTATTGGCCGTAAGTTTGATGACAAAGAAGTCCAAAAAGACCGTGGCCTCATGCCGTTTAAGATCGTCAAGAAAGGTGCGGGTGTGGCCGTGGAAATGGGTGGCAAGGAATACACGCCAGAAGAAGTTTCAGCCATGATCCTCGGCAAAATCAAGGCCGACGCCGAGGCGTTCCTCGGCGAAAAAGTTACCGAAGCGGTCATCACTGTGCCAGCTTACTTTGACGATTCGCAGCGCCAGGCCACTAAGGATGCTGGTAAAATCGCTGGTCTGGAAGTCAAGCGCATCATCAATGAGCCAACGGCGGCAGCTCTGGCGTATGGCCTGGAAAAAGGCAAAAATGACGAAACTATCGTGGTGTTTGACCTCGGTGGTGGTACCTTTGACGTTTCCATCCTGGAACTTGGTGACGGCGTGTTTGAAGTGAAAGCCACCAATGGCGACACCCACCTCGGCGGTGAAGACTTTGACAACGTCATCGTTAATTATTTCTTGGACGACTTTAAGTCTAAAGAAGGCATCGATCTACGCAAAGACAATGCAGCCATGCAGCGCCTAAAGGACGAAGCCGAAAAGGCCAAGAAGGAATTGTCAACGGTTACTGAATACGAAGTTAATATTCCATTCATTACCGCTGACGCCGACGGGCCAAAGCACTTTGAGTTGAGTCTAACGCGGGCGAAGTTGGAAGATTTGGTGAAAGATCTGTTGGCGCGCCTTGACGGCCCAGTTGAAAAAGCGCTGAAAGACGCCAAACTCTCAAAATCAGACATCCAAAACGTGGTGATGGTTGGCGGTATGACTCGTATGCCAGCAGTGGTCGAGCGGGTGAAGAAGTTGTTCGGCAAAGATCCGATGCAAGGCGTTAACCCAGACGAAGTGGTGGCTGTTGGTGCAGCCATTCAAGGCGGTGTGCTGGCCGGCGACGTCAAGGACGTGCTACTGCTGGACGTGACACCATTGAGCCTTGGTATCGAGACTATGGGCGGCGTATCGACCAAGCTGATCGAGCGTAACACCACTGTGCCAACCAGCAAGAGCGAAGTGTTCTCGACGGCTGCCGACAACCAGCCGCAAGTGGAAATCCACGTCTTGCAGGGCGAGCGCGAATTCGCTAATGATAACAAGAGCTTGGGGCGCTTTGTGCTTGACGGCATCGCGCCAGCACCGCGCGGCGTGCCGCAGATTGAAGTGACGTTCAACATTGATGCGAATGGTATCCTTAATGTTACTGCCAAGGACAAAGGCACTGGCAAGGAGCAATCAATTACCATCCAAAACTCAGGCAACATGAGCAAGGAAGACATCGAAAAAGCTCAGAAAGAAGCCGAACTGCACGCTGACGAGGATAAGAAAAAGCGCGAAACCGTTGACGCTAAAAACCAGCTAGAAAACGCCATCTACCAGGCAAAGAAAATGCCAGACGAGTTTAAGGATAAGATTTCTGACGACGATAAGAAGGCGATTGACGAAGCGGTCAAGGAAGCGGAGAAGCACAAAGACGCTGATGACAAAGACGAGCTGGAGGCAGCAGCCAAAGCACTGCAGGACGCCATCATGCCAATCGGCGCCAAAATGTACCAGCAAGCTGCTGAGGACAACAAGGCTGATGAATCTAAGGACGATAAAAAGTCTGACAAGGACGAGCCAGTCGAGGGCGAGGTGGTCGACGAGAAGTAGTCTCGGCACCAACTCGTAACATAAACTGCCCCTCTATCGGGGGTAGTTTTATATTCTTGTGAACTCAGTGTACGCTATCTGTCACTAGTCAATTGTTTGCGGCTAGCTCGGAAAGAGCCGCACTCTCCAACAAATCACTATACGAGCCAACCACTAAATCCGTATCCTTGATACCAAGTTCACGCATGTAGTGTGAGCATTGCTCCTCCAGCTGCTCGGCGTTTCGTTTGCCGTCGGTATCAATGGCTTCAATTTCGACAAAATTCCCGAGACCCTTAACAGTGTCGATATGAAACTTGACATTGTCGATGAAGTAAATCTCGCGCTGCTTATCGACAACCACACGTACACCGAGTGCTGCCGTCAGCACCTCGCCGATGGTCGAGCCCGGCGCGACCGGCGATAGGTTGATAGTCGATTGTTTCGGCCCATTGGTATCGGCCCGCTGATAAAAGATAAGGTTATTTTCGATCGGCCCTTGACGTAGCTTCAGGCGTCCTTTGGGTACATCAAAATACGTGTCAATTTGATGGTCAGTCCCCTTAAAGTCCGCGCCATGTTCACATAGATATTGACGCACCGTCTCTTGATCGGCGCACCGGGCCTTGATCTCTGAATTGATAATTGCTGTCTGTTTCATAACACCTCCTACATTTTAAGTATAGCACGGGCAGGTCTAGCACTCTTGCATGTCGAGTGCTAAAAGCGTATAATAAACGCATATGAGTAAGCGCGATTATTATGAAGTGTTAGGTGTGTCGAAAACCGCTTCTGAGGATGAGATTAAGAAGGCTTTTCGTAAGGCAGCGGTGAAGTATCACCCCGACAAAGAAGGCGGCGATGAGGCCAAATTCAAAGAGGTCAACGAAGCGTATGAAATCTTGAAAGACAAGCAAAAACGCCAGCGCTACGACCAATTTGGCCATGCTGGTGTCGGCGGTGCAGCAGACGGTGGCTTTGGCGGCAATCCGTTCGAAGGCTTTGGCGGCTTTAGTGGGCAAAATGTGCAGTTCGACTTTGGTGGTGATGGCGGCATGTTTGGCGATATTTTCAGTCAATTTTTCGGTGGCGGCGCAACTGGCTCACGAGGTGGTTCGCGGCGTGGTCGTGACGTTGAAACTAATGTAACTCTGAGTTTTGAAGAGGCGGTGTTTGGCACAGAAAAGAACTTGAACATAACCCTAGACGCTGAGTGTGAACATTGTCATGGCGATGGCGTCGAGCCGGGCCATAGTCTCAAGACGTGTCCAGACTGCCAGGGTTCTGGTCAGCAGACTCGCGTCATGAACTCGATTTTTGGACAGATTCAACAAGCAGTCACCTGTCCGACCTGTCACGGCCGCGGCAAGATTCCAGAGCAAAACTGTTCAGTCTGTGGCGGCAAGGGTACGACTCGTCAGCGCCAGGAGATCACGGTCAAGATACCAGCTGGTATTGATGATGGTGCGACGATCCGCCTGCGTGATCGTGGTGAAGCTGTTCAAGGCGGCCCGCGTGGCGATCTATACGTTCACATTCGCGTCAAAGCGCATAAGAAGTTCACGCGTGAGGGTGATATCATCCTTTCAGAAGAGCATATCTCGATGGTTGATGCGGCATTGGGAACGGAAATTGATGTCGAAACCGTGGACGGCACGGTGCGAATGAAAATCCCAGCCGGCACCCAGTCGGGGACTGATTTCAAGTTATCAGGCCACGGCGTGCCACACCTGAGAAATAATGAACGCGGCCCGCACATTGTCGGCGTCATCGTTGATACGCCAACCAAACTGAGCAAGAAACAGCGAGAACTACTGGAACAGTTTGATGGCGCACGGAAGCGGGGGTTGTTTTCGTAGCAAATTCCTCTATAAAAAGTTTTCTCGTGCTATACTAAAATTAGCATAAGAGGAATTAAGCATGGAATTGATTTTTCTGTTAGTAATTGTCATCGTGATAATTAAGGTGGCGCAGGGAGGCGGTAATCGGCTGCCCCGTCAATCCGATGATTACTGGCGCGGCTATTGGGACGGTGTGCGTGATGCACAGAACGGCCGTGCGAAAATTGAAGAAGATAGTGATGGCCAAGCCAAGCTCATTACCGGGAAACAAGCTACAGCCTCACAGCCTACCGACCCTGCCTTAACTAGCGACGAAGGGGAAGAGCCGAGTGATTCATCGGTTATTGATGCTGTGCCAATTGAAGAAAATACGGATATTCCTGATAAAAAGACGCAGATTATCCAGTGGCTATCTCCAGCCAATAATAAAGATAAAGAGAAAAATCGTCAAACCACCATCAATGTGGCGCTCTACACCGCATCGCTACTACTAACCGCTGGTATATTATTGTTGGCGCAAACGATTGAGCTTTCGGCGCAGCTCAGGTTTAGCTTGGTCTGGCTGTTTATTTTTGTCTATTACGCCATTGGCCAGGTGCTATATGCCCGCCTCCCGATCTTAAAGCCAGCCTCGACGGCGTTT
This sequence comes from Candidatus Saccharimonadota bacterium, assembly GCA_013333695.2. Taxonomy (GTDB): domain Bacteria; phylum Patescibacteriota; class Saccharimonadia; order Saccharimonadales; family Saccharimonadaceae; genus Nanosynbacter. The sequence continues at coordinate 11,002 of JABCOH020000030.1, forward strand.
ATTGGTACGGCGCTGGCTGCTGTGCCGATTGGCGGCTGGAGCATGCATTTGCTTTTGGGGATTGATCCGGCATTGTGCTGGCTTATCACCTCCTTCATCGGTACTTTCCTATGCGTGGATACTACAGTCAGGCTCAATAGCCAACCGCTCGCCTATATTTCGCTGCTTTCGATGTTCACGATGACCACCAGCTTGCCGGCTGTTATGCATGCTCAGTTGGTGTGGTATTATGTTGCGGTGCTATTGTTCGGATGTCTGATGACCTTGGCCGCGTATTTTTCTAATCGTTTTCCACGCCAATTCACCGAGCCGTTGACGCTGGTTAATCCGTTTATCGTCCCGTCTACTTTGCTTCTCGCTATCGGTTCGTCGGTGCATATGGGAACGCTTGACGTCAGTATGCTGCTGCTCATCAGCGTTATATATTATTTTACCGTTGCTCTCGTCGAGAAATCAAAGGATATGCGCACGTATGAACTAACGACGGCGCGTGTGCTGTTGATGGCGATGACTGCTAGTTTTGCGCTGTACTTATCGAATAACGACAGGATGGTTATGGGCGTAGCGCTGGGGGTAGCGGCACTTGGTAATATGATTTGGTCTGTCAGATCGATGCATGTCCAAAAGCAGCCCGATAAGCAGCACGAAATAGTACTGTGGATTAGTTTCGTTGCGTCGCTGGCTGCTGTATCGACTATAGCTGCTGTCGAAAGTCCGCTAAGAGATATGATCATATTTATCCTGCTAAGTATGATATCGGCAGTAAGTTTTATGGCGCTTTCATTGCTGCGCCGCGCCCGTTTTGGCGGCATGGTAGTAATGTCTGGAATTTTGTTAGTGCCGGCTGGTGTCAGGCTATTTAGCCTCGACTCCATAACAGCCCTGCATGCACATTACTCTATCTTTATGCTTATGACTTTCCTGCCGATTGTCTGCCGATTACTGGTTTTGAAGCGCCCAAATATTACTAAAAGTCAAGCAATACTAGTGTACGGCGCTGCGGCCGCTTGGTGGTTAATGACAGTGTTTATAGCCTTAGCTTTTTTGACTGCTCATCCAGCGGGAGAAGGCATGCTATATCTGTCAGATTCGGTGGCAGTTGCCGCTATCATCATGGGTATCGCTGCGTGGCGCGAGAAGGTTTATGGCTTAGTGATTGGTATTCATGCTTCTTTTCTGGCGATAGCGATACTGCTAGCTTCTTATTTCAAGATGGCTGGCGAGAACCTTGCTATTTTGATGGCGTGGCTGAACGGTTTGTCGTTGCTATTATTAGTAGAGTGGCTGTACAATTACCGTAGCGAGGCGGCCGTTAAGTGTCGCGAATTGTTGCTATATTCTGCCATTGGAGCGGCTATCTTGATCATCTTTTCGTCTATTCATCCGGCAGTTTGGCTGCCATTAGCAGCGCTGCTGTATTATGCGTTTTATCGGCGGCGTGAAGATAGTTATTTGGGTGGAGCATACTTGGCGACGATTGCTTTGGTGCTACTGTTCTTGCATTGGTTGAATGTGCCGCTAAGTGACAATTTCACTATCACCACTTGGGCGACGCTCGTCGGCTTCGGGGTAGTATATTGGTCGTTAGCGATGAATAAGAGAACCTCAACTATCAGCGATATGACTCTACTAGCCGCTACGGTACCAGCAGTGATATTACCGATGATGAATCTATCGACGACGACATACGAATTGCCGTTCAAAATCTTGGGCTGGTTAGCGGCTGTCGCGGCACTTTATATGGCAGTGTATGCAAAACGGGATTGGCGGCCGATGGCGATATTGGCGCATCCAAGTTTGGTATTGTTACTTTACTTAACTGCACAATGGCTCGGCGTTAAGCTTGAGTTTATGCCGATCGTTTCACTGATTATCTTTGCGGTGTTTTATAGTGCTGCCGTGGTTATGCGAGCCAGGAAATTGTCGACTGCTTGGTATTATGCATCATTTTGGAACGCCATTGGCTGGTCGATGACTTTACTGCTGATGGCCATGCCAGCCAGTGCCGCAACCGAGGCGGTACTACTGGCAACCTTGACGTGGATAGTCAATGGCAGCGCCCTAATAGCTGAGGGGTTGCCGAAGAAGAATATTTTGTACTTCGACTCGGGTGTGCTTTTAGTGCTGTGTGGCATTCTATTTGCTATTCATATGCTAATTGCGCCTGTTCACGACATAGTGGTGCCGTATCTGTGTTCAGCAGCAATTCTTTCAGGAGCGGTGATGTCCTGGCGCTGGCTGGGGTATGCTCATGCATACACCATCGCGCACTTGGTGCTGGCGCTCGCTGTGTTCAGCTTATCGACCCTTGTCCTGGCGTTAAGGGGAGATAATGCCATGGAAATATTGTTCCTGGCCGAGCATTCGCTGATGGTTATCATCGGCTTGGCGCTTGGCAGGCGGCTGATTACTATCTGGGGTGCTGTCGGCGTGACGTTAGCTTTAATTTACTTGCTGTCAGGCTATGCCTACGCGCTGGCTATTTTGGCCGGACTATCGATTATCACGGCAGTGGTGGTTGTGGTAGCGAGAAGACAAGGGGGTAAACAGAAATAACTTAAGAGTGTTATTACAACGTCGTCGACGTTTGTTGTATGACGACTAAGCTAATCAAAACGTAGGGGCGATTGCTGGAGTAGTTTGATGATATGAGTAAACGAGGCCTATTCTCGTAATACGTACTTGCTTTTTTACATAAATATGCTATCATAAAAAAATGAGTATAGCGCTCGAAACAGCACCGCGCCGACCGCGAACGATCGAAGAGATTATTAATCCTCACAATCTCCCTGAAGCTGGGTTTCAGTCGTATACAGAGCTTGTCAATAATGCACTTGATCAGCGAGAGGACTTTATCACTGGTAAGTTTCGCAACCCCCGTTTTGAACACCGGCGTTTTCGCGATATGTCGGCACTAGATAGGGGCATTGTAGCGCTTGGCCAGGCTCGTGAAGCAGCAACCGATCGTGAGTCAAATCTGATATTCCGTAAGGCAATTGATTCATCTCTCGAGTTTCGTATGGCGGAGATGGAATATGTGAAGTTGCTCGGACAGCTAGAGTTTCTGCATCATGAAGGGGGTAGCCAAGAAGAATTGAGCGAGGTGCAGGAGCAAGCTCGACTGCTTGGCCATGAATTATATGGTCAGCCACAACCAGAGATTCGCGATGCGGCGCTTAATGAGTTGTGGAATATATTGGATAGTAAAACCTATCATCCGACCGCCCAGGTTTTGTACGATGAGTTGACGGATGGCTTTACGTGGCAAGGTCAAGAGATGCCAGCAATGCTCTGTGCTGAGGATGGTGAAGTGCGACTTCCTCGTTTTGAGAAAAATGAGGCACTAGAATGGGCGGGTGAGCAGATTATTGAGCACAATGCTGATATTCAGGCGCTGGTGCAGGAGTTCTGGGACCAGAAAGTTAAAGAGTGTGGTGAAGAATATGTATGCGGTCCAGCTGATATCGTCGAAGTGTTTCAAGCGGTGACCAAGCTACGGGATCCTGATCATACGAGCGGCGTAACAGTGAAGCTAGTAGAAGGCAAGACCGCACTATCTTGGGAATCTCCAGAGATGGCAGTAGTGGTTGGCGGGAAGCGAGCGCCGATCAAGACGAGTGATGAGCTGTTTCGTAAGGTACTGCACGAATTTGGAGTGCATGGGCAGCGTTCAATCAATGGACTGAAGACAAAGCTACCAGTCCTCGGGATGGGTTTGTTCACTGATACTCCACGACCAGATTATCTGACCTTTGAAGAGGGGCTGGCGACGACGGTTGAGGAAATGATCGGTGATACTGTGCCGAAATGGACAGCTGCAAAGCTCGGCCACTACATTAATATCTCGCTGGCGGAGCAGGGTGCAGATTTTCGCGCGGTGTTCGAGACAGCGTGGCGATATCGTCTGCTGGCGAAATTAAAGAATACTCAAGAAGTAACGCAGGAGATGATAAATAAAGAACAGCGAATGGCATATGGGTCCTGTGTAAGGATATTCCGCGGCACGCAGCCAGACATGGCAGGCAGCCAGCCCGGGGTAGCGCCGCTAACCTTTAATAAAGACCTTGCTTATCTTGAGGGCCGTGTTTTGGCGATGCGACATTTGGAGAATTTATACGCCGATCAGGACGTTGATGGGGTTACTCGTCTCTTTGCTGGTAAGTATGATCCGACTAACCCCGAGCAGCAAGAGTTGATGATGATGGCGCTTGCGGTGTAGAGTGTTGATATGAAGGTTATTGCAATTATTGGCCTCAGCACCCATCCAAATGGTAAGGAGACAGCTTGGCAAATTGCTAATTCGCTTCGACCGTATGTTGATGGAAATCAATATGAGGTTCGGTATATTAGTTTTGACGATATCCTGTTTGATATATCAACTTGGGAAATCGAGGTGATTGATACTAGGACGAATATCGCCCTAAGAGAATGCGCAGCAGTCATGCTGGTTAATTGGTTTAGCTGTATGATGTATGGTGATATTGTTTATGCCTTAGCGCTATATCTGAATCACCATAAAATTACTATAATGAATAGTGAGGCGCTCCATAATCGATCTACCTCTAAGTTATCGCAAATGATGAGAGCTGCCCTAAACGATATCTTGATCCCGCGTACTTTATTCTGTGCAAATATTACTGCACTACAACAATATATGAGAAGGGAGGACTTTGATGAGCCTTTTATACTTAAGAAAGCTAGCGCAAGTCGTGGTCAGGATAACCATCTTCTATCTTCAGTCTCAGAAATTACGGATTATAGGGAGAAACATACCCAGGATAACCCCTTCTTAGTGCAGCAATTCATAGCTTCTAATAATTCAGACTATCGCTTTTTTATGGTTGGTGGTAAGATTAGGCTAATTATTCAGCGCATAGGCAAGGGGGATAGTCATCTTAATAATATATCAGCTGGTGCATTAGCCAGGATTATCCCTATTGAAAAAGTTTCTTCTGGAGCGGTACGTACAGCAAAGACTATGTCGCGAACTCTATATCGGGAAATGACTGGCCTTGATATTATATGTGAGGCAAAGACTGGTACCCCATACTTTCTTGAAGCCAACCCTATTCCACAGATAGCTACCGGTAGTAATGTTGATCAAAAATTGACAGCACTAGCAGAGGGGCTGATGGAGGCCGCTGATGGTGCGTGTCTTTCGCGCTGCCTATAGTGTGTCAGAGTGTGATACAATAAAGACATGAGTAGTCTTTTCTCTACCTCTGATCGGAAAAGCGCACTCTGGAATGGTCTACGCAATTGTGGTTTTCTTATCGAGGACGCGTACATTAATGGTGAATTGTGTATACGAGTCACCGCACCTAGTGGCAGACTATGGTTGGCAGGAAAAAAGATGTCGTATCCCATGAATAGTCACGAGGTGCACTGTCTAGCTGGTAATAAGCAATCATCATATCGGTTGGCCGAGCAACTAGGTATTATGGTTCCCGAAAGTATATATTGCACTGATCACGATAGTTTGCCTAAGATTGAGAGTTTTATGGCAGATAGAAAGCCGGTAGTCGTGAAGCCTCTTGATGGCTATCAGTCAATAGGATTAACCCTTGATGTGATTAATACAAAACAACTTACGGCAGCGTTAAAGAAGGCGTGGTGTGAGCATCATATTGCAATCGTCCAGCGCCAGATTATGGCAGAGGAATATCGTTTTACAGTGCTTGATGGTGAGGTCATCTCTGTATTAAGACGAGAACGGCCACAGGTAGTTGGTGATGGGGTGAAGACCATTGCTCAGCTGGTCGAGGAGGAAAACAAAGCCCGGTTACTGCTTCGGCCGGAGATATTCTATCCACTCTGGACTAAAAGCATCATGAATAGCCAAGAGGTTAGCCAGCGAGTCTTGCCTGCGGGGTATCGGTACATTTTGTCACAGGCGACTATGGTCAGAGACGGTGCATCAGTCTATGAGGTAATGTGTGAGACTAGTCCGTACTATATAAATATTGCCAAACAGTTTGCTCGGGAGCTTGGCGCTGGTCTTCTGGCGGTTGATATGTTTATTGTTGATCACAGGGGCGAGGGTAATTATTGGTTTAATGAATGCAATACCTCACCTGCACTTAAACTTTATGCTGCTGTACGTAACCACGATAACTCATCAATTATTGAGCGTATTGTCGCAAGGACAGCAGAGCTTCTCCGATAGATCTTTTAAAGGGAGGAGGTTCGTTTTATTTGATAATTATGTTATAATAAGCTAGTATGCACAAGAAGAGCAACGTTATTATTGGCCGAAACGTTCGTGTTGATTTTGGAAAGCGGGCTATTGGCGTACCGGCCAAAGTTGACACAGGTGCAGACAGCTCATCGGTATGGGCGAGCAATATTCGTGTTGATAAAGATGGTGTGTTAAAGTTTGCCCTATTCGGCAAAGGCTCGCCTTACTATAACGGGAAGATTTTCAAGCGAACGGATTTCACTGTAGCAATGGTACGCAGCTCATCTGGACATGAGCAAATTCGCTATAGAACACATTTTACCGTTACTATCAAGGGGCGTAAAATTAAAGCGCTATTTAACCTCTCGGATCGTTCTGGTAATCTCTACCCAGTTCTAATAGGACGTCGTACTGTTGCGGGCAAGTTCTTGGTTGATGTGCGCGAGGGTGATGCGGCACATCGATACAAATATGCTACCGATAACAAAGTACTGAATAAGGAGCTGGCAAAGAATCCCCACAAATTTTATAAAAAATACCATAAGCCAAAGGATAAGTAGTCATGAAAATCGCAATCCTCAGTAACGGTAACATCAACTACTCCACCCTTCGCCTCAAAGAAGAGGCTGAAAAACGTGGCCATCAAATTAAGGTTATCAAGTATAAAAATTGTTATGTATCAATTGATGAGCGACATCCAAAGGTTATTTATCGTGGTAAGGAAATCGGTAATTTCGATGTGTTTATCCCGCGGGTTGCTAGCTATATGACGCGCTACGGGACGGCGGTATTGCGGCAGCTGGAGATGGCGAATCCGCAGGCGTTTTTTATGAATCGGTCAATCGCCATTACGCGGGCGCGGGATAAACTGCGCTCGACGCAGTTACTGGCGCGGGCTGGCGTGGCAATCCCGAAGACGGTGTTCTCGCGCAACGAAACGGATATCGATGTGCTGCTGGACGAGATTGGCGGCACGCCGGCGATCATCAAGCTGGCGCGCGGCACGCATGGCAATGGCGTGGTGTTAGCGGAGACGATCAAGGCTGCCAAGTCGGTCATGCAAGCATTTTATCTCAGCAATTCTGACGGCACAAACGTGCTATTGCAGGAATTTATCAAGGAGTCAGCCGGCACCGATATTCGGGCATTTGTGGTTGGCAGCCAAGTGGTGGCTAGTATGAAGCGGCAGAGCTTGGATGATGATTTTCGCAGTAATTTACACAAAGGCGGTGAGGGAACGGTCGTCAAGCTGACGCCGGACGAGCAAAAAATGTGCGTCAAGGCTGCCAAGGCAATGGGCCTAGTAGTGGCCGGCGTTGATTTTATGCGCTCAAGTCGTGGTGCATTGGTGCTGGAGGTAAATGCTAGTCCGGGATTTGGTATTGAAAAAGTGACGGGCCGCAATGTGGCTGGTCGAATCATCGACTATATTAATCGCAACGCCAAGCGCGGTAACAAAAAAGATAAAGTCGGCGCCTGAAGATAAACTTGCTATAATGAGGGTATGAGTGCAAAGTCGGCGTCGATAGTGCAGCGGATCATCGTTTGGGTGATCGTGCTCGGTGTGCTGGCCGGGGTCGGCTACTGCGTATGGACGGTGGCGAACCAGATGAATAAAACGTACACGACTGTTGATATCGGCAAGGGTACATTTCGGGCAGAGGTCGCTGATACGGACGAGACGCGGGCGCGTGGCTTGGGTGGCCGGCAGGAGCTGGGTAAGAGCGAGGGGATGTTGTTCGTGGCCGAGAAAGACGGTGATATACCAATTTGGATGAAGGATATGCGCGTCCCGATTGATATTATCTGGCTAGACGCCAAGAAAAAGGTCGTGCACGTCAAGCGTGATGTCTGGCCTGACAATGAGCCGCATGAGGTATATCACACGCCAGTTCCGGCGCGGTATGTGTTAGAGCTGCCGGCGGGTAGTGCCAAGGAGCATAGCATCAAGCCGGGCGTCACTGCGCGGTTTAGTACGGGGGCGCAGCGATGAGCATGGTGTTGTTGTTTGGCGGCGTGGCCGTGGCGGTAACGGCACTAGCGTTCGTGTTGAACCGGCGATTTGGCGTGTTGGCACTGGCACTGGCGGCTGGCGCATTGCTGGCGGAATTGTGGGCCGAGTGGTTGGCCGGGGTGATCGGCAGGCTGGGCGTCAGTAACGTAGCGGGGCTGCCGAATGGTGTCGTGGCGACGATTATCCTGACGGTGGGGCCGCTGGTGCTATTATCAATCACTGGGCCAAAGGGGCCTGGTAAGTTGCTACGGCTGATCTCGGCGGTGCTGGTCGGTGTCTTAGCAGCGGCGGTGCTGGTGCGGCCACTGGGCAAGTTTATGAGCTTGGATGCGGAGGCGATGAAGATATACAAATTGCTAAGCGACTGGTGGCGCTATGCGGCAACCGTCGGACTAGTGGTGGGGCTGCTTGATATGAGCTTGCCGCTCCAGGCCAAGGCGCCCGCTGCCAAGAAAACAAAGCGTTGAAAATGCCGCTCCTCTGTGATAAAATGTGAAAAGTCGCGTTCTCGCTTCGTTGCGCTGCGCGTCATGTGCGGGCCCATAGCTCAGTTGGTTAGAGCACCTGCCTTTTAAGCAGGGTGTCCCGGGTTCAAGCCCCGGTGGGCCCTCCAAGTGGAGAATAATCCTAGTTCATGAACTAGGATTTTTTAATTCGCGTATTCATTATCAGGTGATTTGATGTAAGTTTGGCCACACTTCGCGTATACTAAAGATATGAAGTCTCTCGGCCTCACTCAGCGTTTGCATGCGTCGTGGCTGTTGGCGGCGGCTGGTGTCGGCATTGTCATCGGTGTTATCAGCGTAATGCGAGCGCCGTACGGGCTGTTCGCTGGTTGGATGTGGCTGGTGGCGGGAATGGTATTAGCCCTAGTGTCACTCGTCGGGGCGTGGCGCTGGCTGGTCGTAGTAGCCTTGATCGGTGGAGTGCTCATTGGGCTGTGGCGAGGCAGTGTGGGGCAAATTGGCCTGGAGCACTATCAAACGCTAATCGGTCAAACGGTGCGGCTGAGCGGACGGGTGCTGGAAGATCCTGATGTCGATAAAAAGGGGCAGACAGTGCTGCGGCTGGGCGACATCGTGAGTAATGATCGGCGACTGCCTGGCAGTGTTTGGGTGGTGACGGCGCATAACCAGGCGATTAAACGCAGTGATGTGGTCACGGTTCGGGGCGCGCTAACTGATGGGTTCGGGGCGTTTGCGGCGCGGATGTCGCGGGCAGCGGTTGAACGAGTAACGCGCGAGCAGCCGGGCGACGTGGCGGTGGGCGTGCGTGATTGGTTTGCGGAGCGGGTGCGACGGTACGTGCCGGAGTCGGAGGCGGCGCTGGGACTCGGGTTCTTGATGGGTTTACGGCGGGCATTGCCGCTGGAATTGATGACGGCGCTGCAGGTTGCGGGTTTGACGCACGTCATCGTAGCCAGTGGCTATAACCTGACAATTTTAGTGCGGCTGGCGCGGCGACTGTTCGTTCGGGTGTCGAAATATCTGGCAGCACTGAGCGCTGGTGTGATGATCATTGGCTTTATGGCGATGACCGGCCTCAGTCCGAGCATGTCGCGGGCCGGGCTGGTGGCGGGCCTCAGCCTAGCCGCGTGGTATTATGGCCGGACGATTCATCCGCTGGTGCTACTGCCGGTCGCTGCGGCGATGACGCTACTCATCAATCCGCAGTTTGGCTGGAACGACCTCGGCTGGCAATTGAGCTTTGCGGCGTTTAGCGGGGTGATTATCCTGGCGCCGCTGCTACAGCGATACTTTTTTGGTACGAAGCCGCCCGGGGTGATCCGGCAGATTATCGGCGAGACGGTGTCGGCACAAATCATGACGTTACCGCTGCTCGTAGCGTCATTTGGTGTGATCAGTAACGTGGCGCTGATCGCGAATGTGCTCATCCTGCCATTGGTACCGCTGGCGATGCTGCTGACCTTTGTGGTTGGCGTGTGCGCGGATGTGCCGGTGGTGGCTGGGCTCATCGCCGCGCCGACGACGTGGCTGCTCCAGTATATGGTCGGCATCGCCACGTGGCTGGCGGGGTTGGACTGGGCGCAGCTGGAGGTGAACTTGAGTTGGCTGTGGGTCGTTATTGTCTACCTCATCATTATCGGGGCAATGTGGTGGATGCGGCGACAGACCGGGCTGCGGCTGCGTGAGAGTAATGTGGTTGAGTAGCCGTGGACGATTATGGCAGGCTGCCGATCTCGCTCATGCTTGAGGAAATCTAACGCATGTACTACTATGGGTTCATTCAGCTAATCCCTCGGGGTGAGTGAGCGCGGGTTCGGGTTTGGCCCTCGGGCGGCGGCTGGTGAGGCAACTATACATTACTTAGTTCGGAGGAGTGAAATGGGCGAAAAGGGCGAAAAGAACATAGGAGGTATTCTGAGTAAAACACAGGCTGACGTTTTACGTATTGAAGAGGAGACCAAGAAGCAGGTTGGGGCTCTTATGGAACAATATGAAAAGAATAAAAAGCGTCGTATGGCGATGGGGAATGAAGCACTGCGAAGTGTGGTGACAAATGACCTGATTCCTAGGCATAAGCATTTTGAATTTGCTGTAAAAAAGATAGATACAGACATTGGTAAATTGCGCGGTCAGCTATTCGCGCTAAAGCATAACAGAATTAAGACATCCGAGGAGATCGAAAAAGAGACAGGTTCCCTATGTGTTGATTTGTCATTTTTGAGGTTTGCGCGAGGTATCGCCGAATCCACAAATCGTAAACGGAGGGGGCTAATGAAAGATCTAACACAGGGCATAGGAGAAGCCGATTTGGCTTGGTATAATGATCCTAATAATAGTCGTTCAACATATTATTCAGTGCCAACAATTGATGAGAGGTTGCGTGAAAAAGAGGAGGGAGATTTTCCGGACTGCTATGGCTACAGCACGACAGTTCCTATACTCTATCTTGGTAAAGAGTTCGAAGAGCTTAACTTCGAAAGGCCCGGAGAATGGAAGGAAGACGAGGATCGTAGTAAGGCTGAAGAAAGGATTGCCCGTAAGTTAGCAGAATTCACTGAGCAGGGCTTGATACCACCGGTTTCTATTAGGCTATACCCGGACTCGCCATACGGTTTTGACTTTCCCCGTTATTTTGAGCGGCCTTTTGACAATCTTAGCTCAGATAGCTGTTTCGTCGTAGTCGCAGAGTCGGAATGCTTCTGACGCCATACGGTTCAATAATTTTGGGAGGAGAGCAGTGAGTATAGAAAGAATAGGTGGAGATAGCAGTAATCAAGGCCAGGGCTTGACGGGTCCATGGGAGGGGCTGGCGGTCGCATCGACTAATGATGGTGAGCAACAGCCTGATGAGATTGAAGCTCATGAGGATGTACAGGGTGGTAATGAGATGCAGGGAGAGCAAAGGACTCCTGCTCCGATGACGTTTGATGATCTTCGCCGAACAGTTACTGCAATGAACGACGTATATTGGGAATACAACGATGAGAAACGCAATACCAAGCCGGATACTCAACGGCAGCGCGAGGAAATTTTGGCTCACCGAGCAGAACGGCTCATACAAGCTAGAAAGGAGTTTGACAAGCGGTGCAGGATAATTACAGAGGCAGCATCTGCGCGGCTAAAGCAAATTGAGGAATCGACAGAGGATGCCCAGGCATATGCCCAGAAACTGGCCCTAATTAAAGAAGACAGTTCGAAACTCATGGGCGAGGTGATGGCGCCCCTCGTTGCAGCTGATAAGGCTAGTGATGAGACATTACGTCAATTTATTCATGACTTTAATGAGCAGCGGGAGCGAGGCGAGCTGACACCTGATGACATACAGTTATCGTATTTTGTGATGGCTATTGCCGAAAGGAACTCTTGGCAGCGAAAAGATATCCTGCGGACCAGTGCAGACCTTGAGTGTGAGCAGGCCGCTCCCTGGGAAGCGGAACTAAGCGAGGCGTCTCCTGTAGCATATGTCACAAATGATTGTGAAGCTTTGTCGGGGAGTCGCCAGCGTGCTGCTCTACAACTTCCACCGGTTGTTCTGGAGCTGGGCGAGAGAGCGATCGAGGGATATATCAGGAGGATGCTGGAGCCGTATGCTCGTGAGGGTATTATCTCTTCTCGATATCGTGTACATGTCGATGAAGGAAGCTATTACGACGGGGTACATATCAGGGAGGTACGCATAGAATCAAATTGTGGTGGCTTCGTTCTCTCAGAAGACACCACTGACCGGCTCGACAGTTAACCCTTCTCCCATTTTCTGCTATACTAAAAGAAACGAATTTTCTGGAGGCATAGACACATGGCAGGACATAGTAAATGGGCGACGACGCACCGACAAAAGGCGATTGTTGACGCGAAACGTGGCGCAGTTTTCACGAAATTAGGTAATCAAATTGCCATTGCGGCACGCGGCGGCACTGACCCAGCGTTGAACGCAAGTTTGGCGATGGCCATTGAAAAAGCCAAGGCTGCCAACATGCCGAGTGCTAACATTCAGCGGGCGATTGACCGCGTGGCGGACAAGAGCGCGGCGGCACTGGAAGAAATCACCTATGAAGGCTACGGCCCGGGCGGTGTCGGCATCATCATCGAGACAGCGACCGACAATCGTAACCGCACCTTGCCAGAAGTAAAAACGGCGTTGGTGAAAAACGGCGGGCGAATCGCTGACGCTGGCAGTGTGGCGTTTCAGTTTACTCGTAAGGGTGTAATCACCGTGGAGGGTACGGGCGAAGAATTGCTCCTGCAAGTGTTAGATGCTGGTGCTGAAGATGCGGTCGAAGAAGACGGCGAAATCATTGTCTATACTGAACTAAAAGATTTGGCGAGCGTTAGGAATGCGTTGGCTGAGCAAGGATTGAAGGTGAAAGACGCCGAGCTGCGCTACATCGCCAATACGCCGGTCGAGATTGCTGATACGGAAACCGCACAGAAATTGATGAAGGTGGTTGATGCACTGGATGACCTGGACGACGTGGTGAATGTGCACACCAATGCCGACATCACCGCGGAGTAATCTTCGCTCAGGCTATACATCGACTATGTATTGAGCGCCCCCGACGGCGCTCTTTTGCGTTTCGGAGGAATTTCTTTTACAATATAATCAGTCAACATAAGCCAAGCAGGGAGTTCACAATGAAGGTTTTGACCCGCCTACTACTTATGTCAACGATAATTGCGCTGGTGTTTCAGCCGGTGGTAGCGTTTGCGAGCGACTCCTCACCAGAGGCCGCACCTCCTGCTAGCGGCTCGACACCGGTTGCGCCAACGCCCACGCCCGCGCCGCGCCCAGCCAATCCAGCACCCAGCCCGGCAGCTCCGACCAGGCCATTAGCCCCAGCAGCGGCCACGCCAGACACAGCTTCTGGCGGTACGTCTGCGCCCGCCTTGTCAAGGCCGACCACGACTCCATCAACGCCCGCACCAGCCAAGCCAACGCCTTCCGAACCTCCTGCACCGTCAGCTGCGGCTCGTACATCGGCCAAACTCTTGATTACTAAAGTCGGCCTCGATACAGCGCGCGGTGCGTACGTCGAACTCTACAATCCATCGTCAGGGCCAGTCAATATTGCCGGCTGGACGCTGCAGTATGTTAACCAAAAGGGGCATGTGACGACGCTCAAAACGATGTCGACTGACCTAATGGTGCCGGCGGGCGGGGCGTTGGTGGTCGGTGATAGCCAGCTAGCTGATGAGCAGGTTGACCTGCGGTTTGATAGCAAGAAGGTGCTGGCAAAAACCAGCGGCTCTGTCAAATTGGTGATGAGTGATGGGCGAGTGTCGGATCTGGTTGGCTGGGGCGCGGCATCAGAGCGCGAAGGCAGTCCGATTAAGCTGGGCGGCAAGCTACACGCCTGGCGCTGCCAAACAAATGGCGTGGTGACTGATACGGATAATAACGTCAGCGATTTTTCGGTCGGCGAGGCGCCGCGTTTGCGTGAACTGCCAGCGTGCAGTGAGCCTGACGAGCCGCGTCCGCCAGTTGATCCAGCGCCACCGATCAATCGCTGCAGCGGCTTGAAATTACATGAGATCGCGACCAATGTCGACGCGCCGTTTATCGAGATTCTTAACGCCGGGACCAGTGACCTCGACCTTACGGGCTGCACCATTCTCGTGAAAGGTCGAGGCAAGAATAAGGACACAACGCACACGTTCAGGAGTATTGAGCTGGCGGCCGGGGCACTGCATGTCATTCGGCTGGCAGAGACAAACCTCAAATTAACAAAAACTGGTGGCGGTGAAGTGTACACGCTGGACGAGAGCGGCAATGAAATTGACCAGACATCATTTGCTGGCCTGGCCAAGGACTCGTCGTGGAGCCTGCTTGACGGGGAATGGAAGGTGACATTTTCACCGACACCAGCTCGGCCTAACGAATTCAAGCAGTGGCCAGATTGCAAGGCGGGCTATGTGCGTCACGAGCTCACGGGCCGTTGTGTCAAGGAGCCGGTGGAGCCAGTGCCGACGCCGTGCTGTCCGGGGCAGTACCGTTCACCAACAACGGGCCGCTGTCGTAATATCGTGAGTGAGCCGGAACTCGCGCCGTGTAAGCCCGGCCAATATCGTTCACCAGAAACCGGTCGGTGCCGCAACATCAGCAAGCTTAAAACCCAAACGCCGTGTCGTGAAGGGTATTATCGGAGCGAGATAACCGGTCGGTGCCGGTCAATTGCAGCCGCGGCCGCCAAAACCCTAAAGCCATGTCCCGATGGTAAGTTTCGTAATCCCGCCACTGGCCGCTGCAAGAAAATTGCCGCTGATAGTGACGTGTTGAAGGAGTGTCCCGAAGGCTTTGAGCGCAATCCAAAGACTCGCCGTTGCCGCAAGGTCGCGCTGGCTACTGCACCGAAAACTGGCTTTGCACCGGAGCAGGTCAAGCAGGTGACGGGCGCAATGTGGGGCTGGTGGGCGCTCGGCGGCGTCAGTCTGCTGGTGGTTGGTTATGCTGGCTGGCAGTGGCGCTGGGAAATCGGCCGAGCTGCTGCCTGGCTGAAACACACCGTCACGCGCGGCAAGCGATAGCTTGGTGAGTAGCTCGTCGAGGTGGCCCTCGCATTAATCACTGTCACCGGCCGGGTGCTATAATAAACTCATGAGAATCATCGGTATTGATCCGGGGACTGGTATCTTGGGCTTTGGTGTGATTGACGTGAAGCAGGGCGGCTACCGGCTGGTGACGGCTGGTGTGATCAAGACGCCCGCCCACACGCCACTAGACGAGCGGCTGGCGGAGATTTTTGATGGCCTGACGGAGATTATCGCTGAGGCTAAGCCCGAGGTGATGTCAATTGAAAAATTATTTTTTGCACGCAACGTTACCACTGCTATTTCTGTAGCCCATGCTCGTGGCGTGGCGATGCTGACTGGACACAGGGCGGGCCTCGTGATCGCTGAATACACGCCGCTACAGATTAAACAGACGCTAACTGGCTATGGCAAGGCCGATAAAAAGCAGATCCAAGAAATGGTGCGCCTCAACCTAGGCCTCAGCCAAGCGCCCAAGCCAGATGACTGTGCTGATGCGCTCGCGGCGGCTATCACCCATGCAGCGATGTCACGCCTCAGCGTGGTATAATTGATATATGGTGCAATTAGGCAAGGGAAAACGAGCTCCGATAAAGAAGCAGCCGCCGCACATGGGTCGGTACGCCAATCTCGGTCAGGTCAAGGCAAAACCTGGTAAATTACCGCGTCAACACAAACACTTTTTGTGGTTCTGGCGGCTGAGTCGGCCGAAAAAAATTATGGTGTGTCTGCTGCCGATTTTACTGTTTTTGATCATCGTGCCGATTGCCAGCTATTTTTACTACGCCCGCGATATTGCTGATCAGGAGCGGCTAATGAACCGCAATAATACCGGTATCGTGCTGACCGACACCAAGGATAAGGTGATTTATAGCGTTGGCAATGCCGAGCGACGGAACTTGGTGCAGCTCAAAGATATCTCTGATAATATGAAAAAGGCGCTGATCGCCAGCGAGGATAAGGATTTTTATAAGCACAGCGGCTTTAATATTTTCAGTATTTTCCGGGCGGCGATTACGCGGCACGGCGGCGGCTCGACCTTGACACAGCAGTTGGTCAAGAACAATTTACTCAGCAATGAACATAGCTTTATGCGTAAATACCAAGAGCTATTTATGGCCATCGCCATTGAACAAAATTACAGCAAAGAGCAGATCTTGATGATGTATCTCAACTCGGTGTACTTTGGTGAAAACGCCTTTGGCATCGAGGAGGCGGCCAAGGTTTATTTCAATAAATCGCCGAAGGATTTGACACTGGCTGAGAGTAGTATGCTAGTTGGCGTGCTGCCGGCGCCAAGCCGCTATTCGCCGATCAGCGGTAATGCCGAATATGCCAAGCAGCGCCAAAAAACGGTGCTCGGTCGGATGCAGACCGAAGGCTTTATCACCGAGGAGCAGAAGCAGCAGGCGGAAGCCACGCAGCTAGCATACGCCGGTGGCGGCGCGGCTCACACCAACTCCGCAGCGCCGCATTTTGCCGAGATGGTCATCAAACAGCTCAGTGACAAATACGGTTATGAAAAAGTCATGCGCTCGGGCTACCGCGTCAAGACCTCGCTGAATCTCGACACGCAGCATCTCCTCCAAGAAAATATTGCCAAACAAATGAAGCAAATCAATCGCCTCGGTGGTACCAATGCCAGCGGTATTGTCATTGATCCAAAAACCGGCGAAGTGCGGGCTCTGGTCGGTAGCGCTGACTATAATAATGCCGAATGGGGCAAGGTCAATATGGTGACCACGCCGCGCCAGCCTGGCTCGAGCTTCAAGCCGCTGTATTATGCGCAGGCGATGGCTGATGGCGCCATCACGCCGGCGACAGTTTTTGATGATAAATTAACTAACTTCAACGGCTACGTGCCCTACAACGCTACCCGTCGCTGGAACGGCAAGGTGACGACGCGCAAGTCGCTCAGCTGGTCGCTGAACATACCGAGCGTTCTGATCATGCAAAAGTACGGCATCAATCGCTCCATCCAAGCCGCCAAGAAGCTCGGTATCAGCACGCTGGACGAAAACAAAAATTACGGATTGTCACTGGCGCTTGGCTCGGCCGAGGTGCGCCTGAGCGAGATGACCAACGCCTACGCGGCCTTTGCCAATGGCGGCACGCAGTACGAATCGCTCAATCTCATCACCGAAGTCAAGGACAAATTCAACAAAAACGTTTCGTGGAAAGCAGCGAACACGCGCCAGGCCATCAGCCGGGGTGGTGCCTATCTCATCTCCAGTATCCTGTCGGACAACGCCGCGCGGGCGGGGATGTTTGGTAGCAGCCTGACGGTGGGCGGTAAAACGGTTGCGGTCAAGACGGGTACCACCAATGATAACCGCGATGCCTGGACGATTGGCTATACGCCGCAATATGCTGTCGGCGTGTGGGTTGGTAACAACAATAATAAAGTCATGAACAGCGGTGGATCGGATGTGGCAGCGCCAATTTGGCGGGCGACGATGACCAAGCTGCTGGCGGGCGCGAAAACTGGTTTTGATGTGCCAAACGGCGTTGTCCAGCGAAGCGTGTGTAGTAGCAACGGTGGTCTGGCTGATGATTCCAGCCCCGGTGCTTACAAAGAATATTTCCTCTCGAGCGCCATTCCGACCGAGAAATGTGATCAGACCAAGCCAAAGATTGAGGTGTGTAACCTCGCCACCAAGCAAATGGAGTCAATTTTTGAAGACCAATTTGACGCTGCTAAATACTCCAAGAACGCTGCTGATTGTCAGCAAACATCTACCACCAAGCAGATCACTGTCTGTGACCTAGCCACCAAGCGGCTCATCACCATCAGCGAAGACAAATTTGATGCGACGAAGCATTCGCGAAAGACGACGTCGTGTAGCAGCACAGGTAATGACGACCAAAACCCAGGCGGCGGCAATGGCAGTGGCGGTGGCAGCGGTGGCGGTTCAGGCGGTGGCGGCGGTGGCACCTCGCCCGGCCCGACCAATCCTCCGGGCGGCGGAGACAGACGACCGTGATCGCCCACCTCTCAGGTACAATCGCTGAAAAATTTGGCGCGGGCAGCATCGTGATTGACGTTCACGGCGTCGGCTATGAAGTTAGCGTGTCGGCTGGTGATTTCGAGGCGGTGGCGCTCAGTCAAGACGCTAAGTTTTACACCTATCATCATGTGCGCGAGCAGGCGGAAGAATTGTTTGGCTTCTCGAGCCTGGCGGCAAAGAAACTGTTTGAAATGCTGATCACCGTTCAGGGCGTTGGACCAAAGGCCGCATTGGCCATTCTCAGTCTTGGCGATGCGGAGCACGTACGCAACGCTATTGCTAACGCCGATAGCGCCTTCGTGCAAAAAGCTGCTGGTGTTGGCAAGAAAACCGCTGAGCGTGTGGTGGTTGATCTGAGCGATAAAGTCGGCCTACCGACGCAGTACGGCCGAGCGGCTGCGCCAGTCCAGACTGAATTGAATACTTCCGACGAAGCGTTAGAAGCGCTGATGGCGCTGGGCTACACTTTGGCTGATGCCACGAAGGCGCTGGAAAATATTGATGTCAATCTACCGACGGCACAGCGGGTGACCGAGGCACTGAAGAAATGAGCAGGGAGTCCGATAGTTGTATTCAAAACTTTTTAACAAGTAGTTGTGTCTCACCATTTTGGCGTTGCACCTCAATCCTCACGTCGGCAGAACTATCATTAAAAATAGGCCAACCATCAAAGCTATCTGACAGACAGTAGCCTGGGATCACCCCGGTATGGGGCGAATTCAGCTCTGTCACAATTCCTCTTTTGTCTATGACAAAGGTAGGAACCTTAAAACAGCTTGAGCCATTGCCGTCATATTTTATACTAACAATAAAATCGGTGAGCAGTTCTCCTCCGTGGATTTGGCGAATCGGATGGGATGCTGGTATCGGTATCCGTACACCCTGTATATTGTACGGTTCGGTGGACAGGGTTATCGCAGTAGGGGAATCATTTAGTGTCGAGGGATCAATGTCGTAAAGTGGGAATTTCTTAGGGTCAAGTCGATATTTCTCGGGTAGATTAAATATATCACATGTATTCTTCTCGGTGCAGTCTTTGTCAATGGGGAAATGATAACCCATAACGCTCGTCCTGCCGGAGGCTTCTTCAATATTTGGTTCAGGGACGCTCTGGTTTTTTAGCCTACGAAAATCACCATATCCTTGTCCTATAGCCTCCATCATGTCTATATCTTGAGGGAGTTTTCCTCGGCCATATTCGTACTTAATGTCAAAACTATTCGTGTGGTGGAGGCCCGCAACATGGCCAAGTTCATGCGCTGCGGTGCCCGGATTGTCAATAGCCTTAAAGGTTGTGACAACGTTATCGCTAGTGGCATAGGCAGCATAAGGTTGTTTTTCGCATATTCCGGGCGGCAAGATAACATACGGAGTGACACCGCCCGGCAACTTCAGCGCTCCAATAGCTTGCTGTATGTCTTTGAGCCGATAACAGGGCTTACCGGTTCCTGGGTTAATCGGCGGCCCTTCCATTGGTAATGTCCCTGCCGCGTATACAGTACTTCGGGCGGCATCCATGGTCTGTGCTATAGCTCTGGTGGCAATCTCGAGCGTATTTGCTATTCGTTTACTAGTATCGGCGACATATTCTGGTGTTGTTGGAGTTTCTAGGGATGCTGATGAGCTGGTAATGATAAGGGGCTGGATCTCGGATGGCAGCTGCAGCTGTTGTGGCTGTTGCTGTTGCTTTGATTCTGTAGCCGCCGTGGCTACTGTCGTTGTGTTAATTTCTGTCGGGCGATTAGGGTGGGTACTCGCCGCGATGCAGTTGTAGCCGAGAAAGCCTATTACACTTCCGATTACCGCTCCTAGAGTGGCATATGGAGCTATGGCGCGAAATGCTACTCGTTCGGGTACATCCCCGTCACTAGCCGATGCACTTTCCACATGTTTCTCACTCATGGTGGTACCAATTCTACAATATAATTTATAATTATGCAATAATATGGTACGGATTGTGGACAGACACTCCTCGCCAAGTGGTATAATTCATACCAGGAGGTATCATGAATACATGCGCGACAAAGAAAGAATGTGGAATCTGTCCGCTGCTCGTTGGTCAGACGGCGGCTGACGACAATGTCATATTGCAGACTGAACGTTGGGTGGCGGTGCTTGACAAGAATCAGTGTTATTTGGGTAAGTCATTTATCACTCTGCGCCAGCACAAGGAAACGTTGTCGGATCTGGACGAGGCAGATTGGACGGAGTTGCGTCAGGCGATCTGTCAAATTGAGCGGGCGGTCAAAGAAGCGTTTGGTGCTGATGTGTGTAACTGGGAGTGCCTCATGAATAATGCAGTTAAGGCTGGCCGACCAACACATGTGCACTGGCATTTGTATCCGCGCTATCTCGGCGGTGCTACCTTCGCTGGTGAGGAATTTCCTGATCCAAAATGGCCACGGCACCTAGAGGATGCGGTACATATGGTGAGTGACGAGATGTTTTGTGAAATTATGCAGGCACTGCGTAGTCATCTCGGAATAAAGTAGTTCACTCCGCTGCGGATGATATAATTAGTTTATGGCAATTCAAAGAATAGTCAATACCAGTTCGCACAGTGATGATACGGAAGAGCAGCGGATTGAAGTCAGTCTGCGTCCGCAGAGTTTTAGTGAGTATGTTGGTCAGGAGCGGTTGAAGCGTAATTTGCGGCTAGCGATTGAAGCGGCAAAGAAGCGCGGTGAGCCATTGGATCATGTACTACTGTATGGCCCGCCAGGGCTGGGTAAGACGACGATGGCAACGGTGATCGCCAATGAGATGGGGACAAATTTGCGCATTACCAGCGGCCCGGCCATTGAGAAGGCTGGCGACTTGGCATCGATTTTGACCAATTTGGCGGACGGCGATATTTTGTTCATTGATGAGATTCATCGGCTCGGCCGGGCGGTGGAAGAGATTTTATATTCGGCCATGGAAGATTTCAAGCTGGATATCGTCATTGGCAAAGGGCCGGCAGCTCGGTCGATTCGGCTGGACCTGCCGCGGTTTACGGTGATTGGCGCGACGACGCGGACGGGTAGCCTGGCAGCACCGCTGCGCGATCGATTCGGGCATATTTACCGCTTGGAATTTTATGAACCAGAGGATATCGCTAAGATTGTGACACGGAGTGCAGCCATCCTGGAGTCGTCGATTCGGCATGAAGCGGCGAACCTGTTATCAACGCGGGCCCGCTTGACGCCGCGCATTGCTAATCGCCTGCTCAAGCGCGTGCGCGACTATGCCGACGTGAATGGTGATGGCATAATTGATGTGAAAACGACAACGAGTGCTTTGGAAATGCTGGAAGTGGACGAGCTGGGATTAGACCCAGCCGACCGTAATTTACTGCAATCAATTCTGGAAAATTATGGCGATAATCCCGTGGGGCTAACGACCATTGCTGCGCTGACGGGTGACGAAGCAACGACGATTGAGGATTTTTATGAGCCGTATTTGCTGCAAATTGGCTTCATCGAGCGCACGCCGCGCGGCCGCCGGGTGACGCCAAAGGCGAAAAAACACATCAATATGCTATAATAACAGATATGAAAAAGAGAGTTTTGGCGATACATACCCCTGATAATGTTGGAGAAATGACTACCGTTGCTGGCTGGGTGCATTCCCGGCGCGATCACGGTGGGCTGATTTTTATTGACCTACGCGACCATACTGGACTGGTGCAGCTGGTGATTAATCCTGAGCAGGCGGAAGCATTTCGTTTGGCGGAAAGCCTGCGCGATGAGTTTGTAATTCGTGCCAGCGGCGTGGTGACGGAGCGCGGCGAAGGTTTGAAAAATCCAAATATTGCCAGTGGTAATGTGGAAATTGTGGTGGAAAACTTGGAGATTCTTAACCGTGCCGAGACCTTGCCAATCCAGCCCTTTGCTGAGGAAAACCAAGCGGGCGAGGACTTGCGTTTCAAATATCGTTATCTTGACCTGCGCCGCCCAAAGATGCAGGACATGCTGAAAAAACGCGCTGAGATGTACCAGCGCATGCATCAGTACATGGACGACCGCGATTTCATTGAAATTCAGACGCCGATTTTGGCAAATTCTAGTCCCGAGGGCGCGCGCGATTTTCTGATCCCCAGTCGTCTGCAGGAAAATAAGTTCTACGCTCTGCCGCAAGCGCCGCAGCAGTTCAAGCAGCTGCTGATGGTTGGCGGCGTGCCGCGGTATTACCAATTGGCAGCGTGTTTTCGCGACGAAGATCCGCGGTCTGATCGACTGTATGGCGAGTTTTATCAGCTGGATCTGGAGATGAGCTTCGTTGAAGACGGCGAGGAGGTTCGCCAGGAGGTTGAGCCGCTGATACGGCAGCTCGCGACTGAGTTTGCGGGCAAGAAGTTGCTGGACTTGAGCGGTCTCGCGGTCGGTGACGGCAGTCCAATTCCGCGCATTTCGTACCGCGACGCCATGGAGACCTATGGCTCGGACAAGCCAGATTTGCGATTTGGCATGGAGCTGATTGAGCTGACTGATGTGTTTGCCAACACCGAATTTGGTGTGTTCAAAAACGCTGAGTGCATCAAGGCGATTTGCGTCAAAAATGGCGCCAGTCTCAGCCGCAAGCAAATCGACCAATTCACTGACATTGCCAAGAGCGAGGGGGCGGGCGGTTTAGCTTATATCACTTATCAAGACGGCGAGGCAAAATCACCAATTGCCAAGTTCTTGAGCGAAATAGAACTAGCTTCAATCCAACAAAAAACTGGTGCAGCTGATGGTGACGCCGTGTTCTTTGGCGCTGACACTCGCCCGGTCGTCAACGCCGTGCTTGGTCGCTTGCGAAACGAATTTGCTGCCCACTTCAACTTGAAAAAATCGGATGAGGTGGCCTTGGCTTGGATTATCGATTTTCCATTCTATGAATGGGATGACCATGGCAAGAAGCTCGACTTTGGTCATAACCCATTTGGTATGCCAAAGGGCGGCCTACAAGCGCTGGAATCGGCGAACACCGATGCTGAAAAACTGGCCATCGTGGCTGACCAATTCGACATGGTGATGAACGGCTACGAAATCTGCTCCGGCGGTGTGCGCAACCACAACCCAGCGGTGCTGTACAAAGTATTCGATTTGCTCGGCTTTAGCGAAAGCTACGTCGAAGAAAAATTTGGCGCCATGCTAAACGCCTTCAAATACGGCGCACCGCCACACGCTGGCTGTGCCTTTGGTGTTGACCGCATCCTCATGGAACTTATTGACGAAACTAATGTTCGCGAAACCTTAGCCTTTCCAAAGAACGGCTCGGGCGTCGACGTGATGATGGATTCACCATCAACGGTTGATCCAGCGCAGCTAAAGGAATTGGGGCTGGAATAGCCCCAAGTAGGCGGCAGAGTGCTCAATTATGGCAATATAGCTAGGAGTGGAGCTGTGTTATCTTGCTCTTCAATATCGTCTCTATTGCATCAAGCTCAGACTTTTTCTTTCATACCATCGCAATCTTTTTATGCAATATATCAATAGCCGTATCGGGTGTAATCTGGCCGTCATTCCATTCCCTGATGTATTGCTTGATCTCCATCAGCGTAAAGCCTGCTGACTTAGCGAGGCGTATTTCCGTGAGGTACTCGAGTGCACTCTCGTCGTAGTCTGAATAACTGCGGCTTCCAGCAGGACGTTGTGTTACCGGTAAAATACCGAGTTTTGTATAGTAACGAATGGTGTCAATAGAAACACCAGATTTTTTGGAAAGTTGATGAATTAGCATGGTAAAACCTCCCTCATTATTACCTATTGACTATAGAGTATACTCCATAGATTATACTACTATTATGAGTAGAAAAAAGTATAATTCAAATCATAAAGTAGTGTTAATTACTGGAGCGTCCAGCGGTATCGGAAGAGCGACCGCCGAGCTGCTTTTGCAGAAAGGCCACATAGTGTACGGATTTGCTCGAAATAGTGAGGTGCTTCAAGAAATTAAAGGCCTTCGGCCAATACCAGGTGATATGAAAGATGAAAAATCACTTGAGGCTGCGGTAAAAAAGATTTGTGACGAGCAGGGAAGAATAGATGTACTTATCAATAATGCTGGCTATGGATTACTGGGGGCGGTAGAGGACGTTCCAATTGAACAGGCCCGCAGGCAGTTTGAGGTGAATGTATTTGGGTTGGCTAGGCTGACGCAGCTTGTGCTGCCTAGCATGAGAGAGGCGGGTTCGGGCTTGATTATTAATATGTCATCGGTTGGAGGCAGAGTGTATTTTCCGCTCGGTGCCTGGTATCATGCTTCAAAGCACGCTATTGAGGGGTTTTCCGATAGCTTGCGGCTAGAGCTGCAGGAATACAACATCAAGCTTGTGATAATTGAGCCTGGCTTGTGATCGCTACAAATTTCTACAAATTAGCTAAAGAGCCGCTTACTCGTTATTCGTCAAATGGTGCCTATAGTGGCGTGGCAAAGGCAATATCGCACAACTTATCTCAGTCATATAGGACCATGTCACCGCCTAGCGTGGTCGCGTATACAGTAGCGACAGTTATTGAGAGTAAGCATCCACGACGTCGGTATCTTGTTGGTAAATTGGCGAGAGTTCTCTTCTACGCACGGCATCTCTTGGGCGATGGCGTCTTTGAGCAAATAGCTAAAAAACAGACGAGGCAGTCGAAGTGATTTGCTGGCTATAGCCCGTGTCTGATATACTATAGATGGACGTTACAAACGATAATGTCCATCCAAAAGCAATATAACGAAGGGGGGCAAAGATGCTTTGGAGCTGGTAATGACAGCGATGCGACTATCGGTGATTGTTGAGGTTTGAGGCTAGTTATCGGTCAATCACCAGTGGTCGTACTAAGCTTTAGGGCGGTCAATTACACGTTAGCCACGCTTTCGGTATTGACCGCATCTTGGTATGATTAAGTTTTGATATATAATGTATGATCGACACGAAGTTAGCGTAAAAGTAGCGTTGTATAGTAGTGATGGCGAGCGTGCGCTAATGATGTATTATCCGCGCGATGATGGTTTTGGCCTGCCGGGCGGGCATATTGACGCTGGTGAAACGCCTGACGTGGCATTAGAGCGGGAGCTGCGCGAGGAGCTGGGTGTTACAATTGATGCGACCCCAGCTGATTTTTATGTGCGCGATCCGCAGGGCGGTACCGTAAGAGACCATAAAATTATTCTTGGCTACACGGCCACGGTTGACGGTAACATTGAACTACCGGACCGAGCGTGTGATGGCGGCGAGGAACGACCAGTCTGGTTGACGCGGACAGAAGTTGAAGCTACTGACAAGCTCGCGCCGGGTTATCGGGATTTTTTGTTGAAGTGGTGGCCCGATTGATGCATAGTGTATAAATTTGACCATATTTTTATAGTATGATATAAAATTCACACGATGCACGAGAAATTACGTCGCGTTACTGCCGAAGAATTTTACGCGGTAATAAAACAAGCTATGGCTGGTGATAGCAGGGAGTGTTTTTTGTCTGATTACTCGCAGATTGATTACGAAACGATGGTGACGGTTCTTATGTATAATGATCAGGCTGGGTTTGCTCTTGAGGGGGATAATTTGGCAAATATCTTTAGTTCAAGACAAAACCCTGTGAAACAGTCGCTAGACATTATGATGCCGTCGGTGTTATCTTTTGGAGTGACAAAATTAGATTGTTTTGGTGAGGATTTATGTCGTAAATACGCTAAGTACGGGTTCGCGGCAGTTGCTGTAACACGGTTTCTTGATGAATACGCCCCTCGTAATTGGGATTACGGGAAATTTGGCAGGCCCGCCGTATACTTTATGGCGCAAGCGCAAAAACTACCAAAGGGATCTCTCAATAATGTAACAGATAGTGTACCGTATCTATCGTATGATGAGGCCTGGGCGTACCGGGAAAGATTACTCGGTGGCATCTGACACGCTATTGATTATAACTGAACACCCAGCCACGCCGCCAATACATCACCGGCAAAGTACGCCAGCCCAGCAGCGATTACTCCCAGCAGCAGGGTGATGGTAGCTTCTCGCCACGGCGACTGGTTGCCAACCTTGCCTTTGATGAAGCCAATTGTCAGGAAAGCGACTGCTGTTAGTGTGGAGCTGATATAAAACAGGGTGGTACTTGGTGCTTTTGAGCCTGCAACGACATCAACCAGGTAAGGCAGCACCGGTACGCTACCGACGGCGACGAAAGCCAGGAAGGTGACTGCGCCGATGATTTTAGGAGAGGCTCGCTTTTGTGTATCGCGGGCTGACTCTTCGTGTTCGGCGCTGGCTGCCAGGTAAGCACTAGAACCCATTGAAAAGCCGTCAGCAATTAAATTTGCAACGCCCAAAATGAGGATAACTGCACTGGAAATCCCCGCGCCAGCCGATGCTGCCACCACGGCAAAGGTTGTGACTGTGCCGTCAACCGCACCGTACACAAATTCTGAAATGTATCGTCTAAAAAGTATTTTCATAACCGTGCCATTATAGCACAATTAGGCGTTGTGGGGTTGATTCGCGTATACTAAAGCGATGAATACTGATGATTTTCGGGAGTTGATCCACCAAAAAGGTCGCGAACTGTACCGGCCAATGCCGTGGCGTGACCAGCCAACCCTGTACTATGTGTTAGTGAGTGAGCTGATGTTGCAACAAACGCAAGTTGCTCGCGTTCTGGCGAAGTTCAGCGAGTTTACCACAGAGTTTCCGGACATTGAGTCGCTGGCAGCGGCCGAGCTGACCGAGGTGCTCCGCGCGTGGCAGAGGCTGGGCTATAACCGCCGCGCTCAGTATCTTCACCGGGCGTCACAAGCCATTGCCGCTGGCGCCCCGGTGACCACGCTAGACGACCTCGTTAAGTTACCGGGCATCGGCATCAATACCGCCGGTGCCATCATGAACTACGCGTACCAAGTGCCAACGCCGTTCATCGAAACCAATATTCGCACAGTCTATCTCAATCATTTCTTTGCGGACCAGACGGCAGTCGCGGATCGTGACATACTGTCCATTGTCGAGCGGACGATGGACCGGGCAAATCCGCGCCAGTGGTTTTGGGCACTAATGGACTATGGTAGTGAGCTCAAATTTCAGGGAAAGGGTAAATTGTCCGCCAGTCGTCATTACACCAAGCAATCACAATTCACCGGTAGCCTTCGCCAGATGCGCGGTGAGATTTTGCGTCGGTATGTTGGCGGGCAGTCGCTGGCCGAAATTACTGCGAAGTTACAGAACGATGCGCGGTTTATGGCGGCGCTGGATGGGTTGCGGCGAGATGGTCTCATCACCACAGAGTGACAGGACAGAGTGCTAAGCTATTGACATTTCAAACCGCCTATGCTATCATAGCCACAGTCGATACGACAAACATAAACAGTAACAAAGGAAAGGTATGGAAGACATGCAAACAGTTATTATACTGATGACCGTAGTGATTATTATTCACTCGGTGACGATTATCGTCTTGTTCGGTGTAATAATTTCACTGCTGACGAAGCTCAAGCGCCTCGTCAACCAAGCTGAAACGGCGGTGTCTAACATCGCTCAAGCAACTGAGTGGCTGTCTCCAGTAAAGTTATTTACTGAAGTCGTGCAACTCTTTCGCAAAAAATAGTCAATCTGTTCCATATATTAATTAATAGAAACAAACAAGGAGATATATATGAAAAAAGTATTAACAGTTCTCGGTGCCGCAGCGGCTGGTTTCGCGGCTGGTATTTTGACCGCACCAAAAAGTGGCAAGGAAACTCGCGCCGACATCAAGAAAAAAGCTGGCGAGCTAAAAACTGCCACTGTCAAGACTGCCAAAAAAGCCCAAGCTGCTGCCAAAGACAGCGCTGAAGCGGTCAAGGCAGGCGCTCAAAAAGTTGGCGATGTCGTTACTGGAACCGCTCGTACCGTCAAGGCCGATACCGAGAAGCATTTCAAGAAGTCGTAGTAGCAGTTTGACCTAAACGCAAAAACGCGAGATAATAAAAAAGATGAAACATCTTCGTAGTCTCGCGTTTTTTGTGTGCGGTATTAGCCTGGCCGCCGTAATGATACGGTCGGGTATTGCTGTAGCACAGACTGCACCAAGTTCGCCGCCACTCCATCTGATCCGCAGTCAGTGTCAGTCCATTCGTTCGACATTGCAGCGGATTCAGCATAACGATGCCTTGCTGCGGGTTAACGCTGGCCAAGCATACAACACGATATCGACCAATCTCATCGCCAAACTGAATAGCCGTTTAGCGCTAGCGCAGATTGATAGCTCGCGGATGGTGATGATCGCTCGCGACTACGAGGAGGCACGCAAGGCGTTTGCCCAGCAGTACAATGAGTATGAGTCCAATTTGACGGCGCTGGTCAGGACAGATTGTACCGATAAACCGGGCGAGTTTTATGCACAGCTGATCAAGACGCGCGACGCACGTCGACAGGTCAGTGAGTCGGTGACGACGATGAGTAAACTGGCAGCGGATTATCGTGTGGCGGTGGAACAGCTCAAGGTGAAGCTATCGAGCGGAGGCAGTCGTGGATAAGTTCAAGCGACTCGGTCGCCAGATGGCCAGGTTAATTATGCAGCATAAGTTACCGACGATGGTAATTAGCGTGATTGTGGTGTCGATCGTGCTCGTTGGTATCTCGATGCACTTATATTACTCGTCAGATGCTTTCCGAGTGGACTTGAGTCGGCCGGATTATGTACCGTATCGAGCGCAGATTGATAATTCCAATAATCATAATCGAGACATGTTTGAGGCACAGGGTGAGGTGACGGGCAAAGTGCTGGATGATTTTCTGCAAAAATATAAGCAAGAAGAAAAGAAAGCCGATGGTGCGCGGGCGTTTGCCAGTGATGTGTTGAGCGATGATCAGCTGGGCGTCAATGGTAGTGGCAATGGCGCGGGCAGTACGACGATACAGGGTCAAGACGGTTCGTCAGAGTGAGTTATGATTACTTTTTATGCGTTATCGCTGTTGGGATAACAGCTAGCTCGATCTCTTGTTTTTCAAATTCTTTGAGGAGCCGGCGGCGCATCTCTGAGGTAACCGCCCATTGATCGGATGGCTGAACCTTACCGGCAACGATCAATTCAACCGAGCGGCCGGTGATATCACCGACGGAGACAAATTTTGGCGGTTCAATGATTTTCTTGTCCCAAGACTTTTCCTTACTCAATTGCTGACCGGTCTCGTTGATGATATCAGCGGCATGGCTGATGTCGGTACTTGGATCAAGCTGCAAGGTAAAGCGCGACATGCTGTATCCCATCGTTTTGTTGATGACGTGCTGGATGGTGCCATTTGGTAAGTAGTGTACATTGCCATCAGCATCACGAAGCACTGTCGATCGGGTGCCGACGCGCTCGACAGTGCCGCTCGCACCCATGACATCAACGATGTCGCCGACGCGATATTGATTTTCAGCGATGATAAAGATGCCGGCCAGAAAATCTTTGACAAGTGACTGCGCACCGAACCCGAGCGCCACGCCGATGATGCCGGCGCTGGCAAATAGTGGCGACAAGTCAAAGTAGAATAACTTGCTGGCGACCATGGCGGCGATATAGGCAATGATGGTGATACGCCAAAAACTACGAATCAGCTGCGTCAGCGTATTTTCGCGCTTTTCGATATCTTTGCGGTGCCATGAGCGGTGCTTGGCAGTGGAATGGATCGCGTAACGGATCGCCCAGGTGATAAACATGCGGCCAAAATAATAAACGATAACCGCACCGATGACGATGCTGACTGTCTCAACCATCCGCTCGCTCACCAGCCAGCCCAGTCCGTGTTCAATCATCCACTCGTCAACGCGTGACGAATTTAACAGTTGCTTGATAAGCGTATCCATCATGAGTTTAGTATAATGAAAAGTATGAGTTTTGTCGATCCAAATCAATTCGTTATCACCCGGCGACGCAAGAAGTATAAATTTGCATTATTTAACAATTCACCGCTTTGTTTTGAGTATGATGAGTGGACGCCGCGGTCGATTGACGTACTGGAGATCGGTGCTGGAACGGGACTGTTTAGTGTCGAGCTAGCGGCGCGCCATCCCGAGCAGCGGTTTCTGGCGGTTGATGTCAAGGCCGATCGATTGCAAAAAGGGGCACGTGAGGCCGAGCGGCGTAGCCTCACGAATATTTGGTTTGTGCGGGCACGGGCGGATCAGCTGGGTGAGTTGTGCGAGGCTGGATCGCTCAGTCAGTTGTGGGTCACTTTCCCCGATCCGTTTCCACGCCAGCGCTCCAGCGGTCGGCGTTTAATGCACCCGCATTTTTTAACGCAGTACGCAAAGTTGCTTGATGAGGGCGGCGAGCTACTACTCAAGCACGATGATCACGACTTTTTCTGTTGGAGCTTGGAGCAGCTGGTGGTGGCTGGCTGGCAGCTTCGGGAGCTAATGTTTGATCTGCATGAATCGGAGCGACTTGATGAGGAGAGCGATGCCCGAATCATGACAACCTACGAGCAGCGGTGGGTTGGCGAGGGGAAGGCGATTGGGTTTGTGCGAGCAGTCGACCATCGGATTAATGAAAGCCAAAGTGAGCCCTCATCCCCTCAGGCATTGGTTGGTTGCTGTTGAGCACGATATGCTGGCTCGGCCTCACTCAATAAATAGAGTAGATTTTCCGAGGGGTCGCAAAATTGCGGGCGTTCGTTAAGGTCGCGCAGGATACGCCGACCAATACAGGTGGCGATTGGGGTTGGTATTTCGTAGACGAGGCTATTATCGGTGATAATATCAGGTGATTTGGCGTAGATCCCCTCAACGATAATTACTTCTACTGGACTAAGTGTACCCGCTATATAGGGCTCTGCAGTTTGCCAATTCATGTGGCGGTGGTATATCTCCTTATCATTAATAAGGTTTTGTAGGTCGATGGCCATCGTTTCGGTGTCGTATACAAACGGGTCATCCCAGTGCTGCCATTCCTGACGATCATTATAATAATAAAGGTAGGTTGCGCCACGGTGGTAGTCATCAGTTGACATAGTAATTGAATTAATGTTGAGCTCATCCAGCTGCTTGCGGAGTTGTTTGACGATGGTTGATTTACCAGAGCCACTACGGCCAGCGATATGGATGATGCGCGGAGAGTTTGCGGTAGGGGTGAGAATATCAGAAACAATAGTATCAATGTCAAGCTCCGGCTGAATTGACAGCGCCTCCCGCCCCTCGTGTTGTCGTCGGAAGTCATAGTGCGCCTGCCACTCACTGGTAGCCATTATTTCACCGGTCACTTCCATGAATATATTACCAAACTGGTCAGTAAATTGTTGCCATGATCCATTATCTTCTAATTCAGCTTGTACTAGGCCGTCGTTTTCGAAAAAATCAATAACGACACCGGGTAGCGGTTCGGCGCGTAGTTTGCGGATAATTGGTGTCTCGTCGTTACGGTAGTATTCATATAACTCGGGGCTAATCTCAGTCGTCACCTCTAGCCGACGCAGACCATCGCCACTCCGGAAGCCATTGTCTTTGAGGGTTGCTTCGTAATGTAGCTTGCCGGTATCACGCTTAAGGGTTGAGCGGAGTCGTAGGCTGAATGGTTCGTCTGGGTGCGATAGATAAAACTGTTCAATCGGCTCAGCTTCTTTGCGTAGATCGGTGAGTTTTTCCGGAAAGATAGCCATGAATTTACGCTCAGTCTCTACGGGCAATCTCCCTTCAAATTCGGGTGTGTGGATGAGTGATTCGATTGACATAAGCATCGCTCCTTTAGTTGTGTTGATGACACTAGTGATTGTAGTGTAGAATTACTAGTATGAATAGCAAGTATAATTTGACTCAACTATGATTGACCAATTTATCCCCGAACATCACATTCAGAAGCATATTCTTGGTGTGTTGATGCATATGAAATATGCACGGTTTCGGGATATGCGGCCGCCAAAAGTCGATACTAATCTCTATACCTACCACTTAAATATATTGAAGAAGCGAGGATTCGTCATCAAGACGGATGATAGATACTGCCTCGGGCGGGAGGGGTTGTCGTATGTCGATAGAGTTAGTATTAAATCGCTCAAAATTCGTACCCAACCAAAAATTATTACTATGATTGTCATCCAAAATGCTAATGGCGATGTGCTGCTCCAGCGGCGCACCAAGCAGCCACATATCGACACCTGGACGCTACCATATGGCAAGTTACATATTGATGATGAGTCGGTCTTGGCCGCCGCTCAGCGGGAGGCGCGCGAGAAATTGGCAGTGGACAAACTGCCGCTGACACACGCGGGTGATTGCTATATTCGTGTCCTCGTCGAGGGAGAGATATTATCATCAACACTGGCTCACGTTTTCTATGGTGAGACCGATGAGGTCGTGGCGGGCGAAGAACTCGTGTGGGCTCGCCCACATCGATTAGCAGATTATGACTTGGCACCAGCGGTTGAGCAAATCGTAGCACGGACGTTCTTTCACGACCCGTTCTTTTTTGAGGAATTTGTGGCAGAATTAAAGTAGGTAATTGAAAGGAGAAACTATGACAATTGACGAGTATACCGAGAAAGCCATCGCGACGCTGATTGGTACGCATGAATATGGGGACGTTGATGCGCGGCTGATGGCGCAGGTGCTTGGATTGGTTGGCGAGTCGGGTGAAGTGGCTGAAAAGTTCAAAAAGCTGGTTCGCGATAAACAGGGAATACTGACAGACGATGACCGCACAGAAATTCTCAAAGAATTAGGCGACGTGTTGTGGTATGTTAATGCAGTGGCGCACCTGCTCGGTTCTAGCCTCGAGGAAGTTGCCCAGATGAACAACCAAAAGCTCGCCAGCCGCCAAGCCCGCCAGCAGCTGCACGGGCGGGGTGATAATCGCTGATCATAGCACAACGCCAAGGGACAGTAGTTTATCGGTTATTCCCATAATGATCATTTGCTCAGTTTGCGCTTGTGTTGCTTGGCGCACTGCGAGGAGGGTATGCATGCCACAAGCCGCTGCTGCGTCGAGATTATTTTGATGATTGTCAATAAACAGTACGTGCTCTGGATGGTCAGATAGGTTTAATACTGAGAGGGCAGATGTAAATGCACCCCGTTCAGGTTTGTGGTGACCAATCTGCCACGATAAAAGACATGGTCTAAAACCGTCATAAATACCTGCTTGCTGCAAGATAGCAGAGTGGCTCGGCATAGCATTACTGAGGATACCGACCTGTAGTCCATGCGTCGTCAATGAACGTGCAAATGTGATGACATTTTGGAAGTATACTTGATGATCACGGAAGCCACGAGTTAGCCGATCGTATTGCTCTGGGGACGGATGATCACAACCTAGCCTCCGCAGAAACACGCTCTCGTCTATGAAACCGCTTTCGTAGTCGTGCAAAGCTTTTGGCCATTGTTGGTCGAAATGCTCGGGGTTATGCAGGGCGTTTCTCAGGTCACTTTGGATGTCGTAGTCACTTACAAGTACACCACCAACATCAAAAAGGATTGCTGAAATTACTGAATCGTTCATGTCTGATATTGTAACATGTACTACTTTTTCTCTTTTTATTGAACTCCCATACGATATGCGCTATACTCAAGCATAAGGGTAATTATGCGCATTTCTGACAGTAGTATTGAGAAGATTTTGCGCCAGGGTGAGGTAATTTCTGAGTCACAGCTGGCCGAGTTAAAGATGGAGGCGGAACGTACGCACCATTCATTGCAGACGATTATCTTGGAGCACAAAATCCTGAGCGAGGTGCAGCTCGGGCAAAAGATTGGCGAATACATCAATGTGCCGTTTGTGACCATTGAGCCAAAGGATATTCCTGACGACGTTCTCAAGCGTATCCCTGAGCACATCGCTCGCCAGTATAATGTTGTGTTGTTTGCAGCTGATGATAATGGCGTCTTGAGCCTGGCGATGGAAGATCCGGATGATGTGCAGGCGCTGAACTTCATCCAGAAAGAGATTGGCTACAACATCAAGGTGTTCCTGGCGACAAAAAACAACATTCTTGACTGCCTGGAGAATTATCGCGGTAATATTACCGATGAGCTGGATGAGGTGGTGTCAATCCAGAGCGGTGCTGAATCAGATTCACAAAACGTCTCTGAGGAGGAGATTTCTGAGAATTCGCCAATCGCCCAGACGGTTAACTTGCTGCTCGAGTATGCTATTAAGTCGGGCGCTTCGGATATCCACATTGAGCCGCGTGAGGATTTCGTCCAGGTTCGTTACCGAATTGATGGTGTGCTCAAGGAAGTAAATAAGTTGCCGCGCAATGTCCAAGGTGCGCTGGTTAGTCGTATCAAGATTTTGTCAAATCTAAAAATTGACGAACGCCGCGTGCCGCAAGACGGTCGCTTCAAGATCAAGGTTTCTGGTAAGCAATACGCGCTGCGTGTGTCGACGCTGCCGATCGCTGATGGCGAGAAAATCGTCATGCGTATTTTGGACGAGTCCAACCAGGCAGTTGCCCTCGATAGCCTCGGCTATTGGGGGTTGTCGCTGAGTAC
Organism: Candidatus Saccharimonadota bacterium; assembly: GCA_013333695.2. Classification (GTDB taxonomy): domain Bacteria; phylum Patescibacteriota; class Saccharimonadia; order Saccharimonadales; family Saccharimonadaceae; genus Nanosynbacter. The sequence goes on from JABCOH020000030.1 coordinate 45,585, forward strand.
ACTTAAAGACGCCATGGCGCAACCAAATGGCATGATCTTGGTGACCGGGCCAACTGGTTCGGGAAAGTCGACTAGCTTGTTTAGTGTGCTATCAGAGCTTAATACGCCAGATGTGAATATCTCAACCATTGAAGATCCGGTTGAATACAAGATCCCCGGGGTTAACCAAACCCAGACTAACTCAAAAGCCGGCATGACCTTCGCTTCAGGACTGCGCGCACTGCTCCGCCAAGACCCGAACATCATCATGGTTGGTGAGATTCGCGACGGCGAGACCGCCAACCTGGGCGTGCAGGCAGCGCTGACCGGGCACTTGGTGTTCTCAACCCTCCACACCAATAATGCCGCGACCTGTTTACCACGTCTATTGGACATGGGAATTGAGCCGTTCCTGATCGCTTCGACGGTCAAGGCGGTGATCGGCCAGCGCTTGGTGCGGCGGTTGTGTATGCATTGTCGTCAGCAGTATGTGCCGGACGCCGGAGAGCTCGCCTACATCGTCCAGATGTTTAATCTCAAACAGGGCTCGATGCAGCGGCTGCACGCACTGGAGCAGCAGGCGGCGGCTGACAAGATTGGTGGCAATACACCGCTCGGCTCGACTGACGTAACGATTCAATATTTATGGCGACCAAATCCCGAGGGCTGTGACGAGTGCGGCCATAATGGCTTCAAGGGGCGCGTCGGTATCTACGAGGTTCTCGGTATTTCGATTCCAATCCAAAAAATGATCACCGCCAATGCCACCAGTAATGAAATTCAGCAGCAGGCGATTACTGAAGGAATGGTGACAATGCAGACGGACGGTTTTGTCAAGTCGCTGCGTGGCGTAACAACGCTAGAGGAAGTTTTGAGAGCAACAAGGGAGCAATAAATGACAAAATTTAAATATATCGCAACTAAAAATAACAATCAGCCGATCAACGGCGAGCTAGAAGCCAGTAGCCGCGCCAGTGCTATCCAGCTCATTCAAGCTCAGGGTATGAGGTTGGTCGACCTCAAGGAGGCTGGTGACGAGAAGAAAGGTTTTCGCTTTGGGGGTGGCAAGAAGTCAGTGCCGACCGAGGAGTTGGTTGGTTTTACCAGGCAGCTTAGCACCATGGTGTCTGCCGGTGTGCCGATTCTCAGGTCGCTCAACTCAATGGCACAGCACGCCGAGAGTCCACATTTTCGCGAGATTTTGAACGCAGTGTCCAAGGAGATTGAGGGCGGTGCCTCGTTTGCTGATGCGCTGAGTAAGCACCCCGAGGCCTTCAGCGATGTGTATGTGAACATGGTGCGGGCTGGTGAAACGGGTGGTATTTTGGACGATATTTTGAAGCGCCTGGCTCTGCAGCAGGAAAAGAACTCATCAATGAAAAAGAAGATCAAGAGCGCCATGACCTATCCAATGGTGCTGATCGTCATCACTATCGGGGCGTTCTTTGGTTTGATGATTTTTGTCTTGCCAATGATTGGCAAGACGATTAAGGATCTGGCGGGCGAGGACGCAGAACTGCCGGCGCTGACGCAGATACTGATGAGTATCAGTCAGTTTATGGTGAGTTTTTGGTATATTATTTTCCCGTTATTATTTGGCGGTGTGTATGCGCTTCTTCGCTATATCAAGTCGCCAGGAGGCAAGGTTAAGTTCCATCATTTCGTCCTGAAAGCGCCGATCATCAGCAAGATTATTCGCAAGGTGGCGGTGGCGCGGTTTACGCGTACCTTTTCGGCGCTAATCGGTGCGGGCGTGTCGGTACTCGAGGCGCTGGAAGTAACAGCCCGGGCAGTTGGTAATACGGTATATCAAGATTCGCTGCTTGACGCCGCCAAGCGCATTAAGAATGGCGAGGTTTTGTCGCGGATTATCAATGAGCGCGAAGATCTCTATCCGCCAATCGTTGGCCAGATGCTGGCGGTCGGTGAAGAGACGGGCCAGACGGATAAGGTGCTGGTCAAGGTGGCGGATTTTTATGAGGAAGAAGTCGATGCGGCGATTAGCGGTTTGAGCTCGACGATTGAGCCGGTGATGATCGTTTTTATGGGCGGCATGGTCGGCTTGATCGCGGCGGCGGTGATGATGCCGATTACTGGATTAGCAAATCAAATTAAAGGATAGTTGGTTTTTCAAAATGCTTATGCTATACTTAACAAAAAGAAAAGATGTGGGCAAACGATAGTGGCAAATATTTTCTACAAGTCAAAGCCGATCATCGGGCTTGATATTAACAAGGCCGGCGTTCGGGTAATGTCAGTCGATATGGCGCGGATGACGGTGCACGGATACGGCGCAATTGAGCTGGATCCGGCGAAGGACGAGAGCGATGACCGGGCAGAGTATCTCTGCGGTAAGATCAATCAAATGTTTGAAAAGAATATTGTCGGGCGGCTCGGCAGTAACCGCGTGGTGCTGGGATTGCCGACGACCAAGACATACGCGCGAACCTTTGCGCTGCCGATTAAGCAGGAGAATAAGATTGAAGAGGCGGTGAATCTCGAGGTCGAGCAGTACGTGCCAATGCCGCTCGACTCGCTTTATGTTGATCATCAGATTATCAAGCGCGGCAAAGAGAACTTATCAGTCTTGATGTGCGCGGTGCCGCAAAAGATTGTTGACGAGCAGCTAGCGATTGTTGAGTCATGCGGTATTGAGGTGGCGATGATTGAGCCGAGTATCAATGCGGTGGCGCGACTACTTGAGCGAACCAAAGAGGGGTCGCTACCGACAGTCATCGTTGACATCGGCCCGGCGACGACCGATATCGCTATTCTTGATGCGGCAATTCGCGTGACCGGTGGTCTAAACATTGGTGGCAATACATTGACGCTTGACATCGCGAAAAAATTGAACGTACCACTTGAGACAGCGCACCAATTCAAGGTGCTTAATGGCCTCAACACTGGTCCGCGCCAAGAAAAAATTACCGAGGCCCTAAAGCCGAGTCTGCAGCGGATCATCGGTGAAATCCAGAAAGTTATTCGTTACTACACCGATCGCTTCCCGGATGAATCGCGCCTTGAACAGGTGCTAATCGTCGGTAGCGGTAGTAGCGTGCCGGGGCTTGGTGAGTACTTTACGGGCGAGCTGACCTTACCAGCACGAGTGGCTAGTCCGTGGCAGTCGCTGAACTTTAATAATTTAGCACCGCCGGCCAAACAGCTACGACCGCGGTTCATGACGGCAGCTGGTTTGTCGCTGGTGCGAGCGGAGGAGATTTGGCATGATTAATCTATTACCGCCGAAAGTCAAACGCGAGATTATCGCTGGCCGGTCAAATGTGATACTGTGGCGTTACTGCGTGGTGTCGTTGATTCTTGGCTTCTTACTCATCGTGGCGACAGCGGGTATCTACTTTATTATGGCGCATACTCGGACAACTGCTCGACAGACGATTGAAACGGGTAATCGTCGAGCGCTGCAATATCAAAAAGTTCAGCAGGATTATGAATCGTTCAGCGCAAACCTCAAGATTGCCAAGGCGATTCTCGATAAAGATGTGCGGTATTCAAAGGTAGCACTCAAGATCGCTCAGGCGATGCCGTCAGGAACAATTTTGCAAACGTTGACGCTAGATAGCAAGAAGCTCGGCACGCCGATGACTATCAACGCGCGCGGTAAAACGTATGGCGATGCGCTGCGGCTCAAGGACAGTTTTCAGCAGTCAAGCCTCTTTAAGGATGTTAATCTCGCCTCGGCGGTGGCCGAGAAAGAAAACAAGGACGGCTATCCGATCAATATTACAATTAATGTGACGATGGTGCCGGAGGTTGCGAAGCAATGAGTGAGAGAAAACGAGAAAAAATGACACCGGCGGTGACCATGCGGATCGTCTTTGCGCTGTCGCTGGTACTGATCCTGGTCGGCATGGGAGGGGTCGTCTATTTTGGCTACACCATGCTGCAAGGTACTGCCGAGGAAGTTTCTAAAATTCAGACTGAGGCAAAAGCGGTTGATGCTAAAGTGCAGAATCTAGCGCGGCTGGAAAAAGAGATGGAGAAATATAAGGATAGTGTTGCCAAGGCGCAGCAGCTAGTGGCAGAAACGCAGCAGTATCAGTACCAGAACCAAATTATCAATGACCTCACGGCCTACGCCAATAAATCTGGTGTTGGCATCGCTGGGTTCACCTTTACATCAGGCTCGGCTGGGGCCAAGTCAAACTCGGGCTCATCAGGCACCTCGGGTACGAATAATAGCTCCGGTTCAAACAGCGCTGCTGGGCCAAAAAGCATGAAAGTGTCGGTCCGCCTCAACGAAAAAACAGATTATATGGCGCTGCTTCGGTTTATGCATTTGATCGAGCAGAACTTGACGCGGATGCAGATCGCTAGTGTCAGTATGTCCAAGACCGAGGGGACAGGTCAAGTGAATACACAAACCTTGGAAGTGGAGGTATATGTTCGATGAAAAACTCACCTGATATTTCACAAATCGGTACGCTAGTATCGCGGTTTTTCCATCGCTACCACGTTATTCTCTATACGTTGACAGTGGTGGTTGGCGTGTCGGTGGCAATTTTCCTGCTCTACAGCCTGCTCGCCTCGTCAAATCCAAAAGAAGATACCATTCAGCAACAGACGACGCGATTTGACCAGAAGACAATTGACCAGATCAACAGTTTCCGTACGCGCGATACCGCCAACGCCAATTTTAGTCTGCCGGCAGGGCGGACGAACCTGTTTGCCGAATAGCGTGGATATCGCTATAATGTGAGAAGTATGCTAATTTCTGCTGAACGATTTGATAACGCACCGGTGATGAGCCTGCAGACTGGCTCGGAACTGGCACGGACATCGCGGGCGGTGATCGACCCGCGTAGTTTATCGATCGTGGCGTATGAGCTGGAGGGGCCGACGCTTGATCAATCGCCGAGTTTACTACGGATCGCCGATGTGCGGGAGATTGGGCCGCTAGGCCTGATCATTGATTCGGCGGACGAGCTGATTATGCCAAGTGACGTCCTGAAGATCAAGGAAGTGTATGAGTTTCAGTTCGCACTAGTTGGTAAGCAGGTCATTGATGAAAAAAAGCATAAGGTCGGTAAGGTCATCGGCTATACGTTGGAGGCCGGTAATTTTGTCATTCAGCAGCTCCGGGTGCGGCGACCGCTGCTCAAGAGTTTTGGCGATACTGAACTGCTGATTCATCGTTCGCAAATTGTTCGTGTGACCGACGAACATATCGTTGTCAAGACGCCAGAGATCCGCCACAAGGAGCCAGTCGTGCAGCCACAAGCAACGTTCGAAAATCCATTCCGAAAGGCGCATCCTGCGGCCGAAGCTGACGGCAGCGACAGCAAATGAACCAAGTTATTACCAGTACCGCAGCGATGCAGCGGCTGGGTCAGGTGATTGGGCGCAGCCTCAAGGGTGGGGAAGTTATTGAGTTAATCGGGGACATCGGCGCTGGCAAGACGACGCTAACGAAAGGTGTTGCCAAGGGGCTCGACATTACTGAACCGGTGCAGAGCCCGACGTTTACTATTTCCCGTGTGTACCAGTCGTCGGGCGGCTTGACGCTGGCTCATTACGATTTTTATCGATTGGGCGAGGCGGGCATCATGGCGGAGGAAATTCGGGAGGTAACCATGCAACCGCAGACCGTGACAGTGGTTGAGTGGGCGGGTGCCGTCAAGCAGGTGCTGCCGGCTGATCGACTGACAGCGAGGATTCTAGCAATTGACGAACAGTCGCGGCGTGTCACGCTGAGTGCTGGCGGGCCGACGAGCCGGGCACTCCTCGCGGCAATCAGCGCGGCAGACGAGGAGTTGGCATGATCATTCTGCTCGATACATCGACGATGACATGCTATCTGACAGTTGTTCAGGGGGATACCCGGCGAGACGTAGCGTGGGAAGCGGGTCGTGGTTTGGCCCGGGGGCTGCTACGATTTTTGGATGAGCAGACCGGCGGCATTCACCACATCAGCGGTATCGGCATCATGCGTGGGCCGGGTAGCTTTACGGGACTGAGGATTGGCTGTGCGGTGGCAAACACGTTGGCGGAGGCACTCGGTGTTCCGATCGTTGGCAGTAGTGGCGATCACTGGCGAGATGACTGCCTGGAGCGGCTGAAGCGCGGCGAAAACAACACGATTATTCTCCCCGAATATGGCGGCGAAGCTCACATCACGACTCCGCGCAAATAGTGGTATTTTCCTCCGCAATATCGTACAATAAAAGTAAGGCGGCTTTAGATTAGTGGCTTGGGCCGTTTTATTGCATCAGTTGAATATGGTCAGTCGTTGATACATTTCTCGGGGTGTATACCCGGGGCGATTGGTCAGAAAAGAAAGGAAATCATATGGTAGGAATAGTTATTGGCGGCTTGGTTGGCGCGGCACTTGGCGTGGGCGGTTTTTACGCCTATCAGCGAACAAGGCAAGCTAATGGCAAGTCGCAAATTGAGCGTGACATTGCCGAGGCAAAAAGTAAGGCTAGCGACATTGTCCTGAAAGCTAAGGACGAAGCCTTAAAAATCGAAAATGAGCGCCGCCGCGAGTGGCAAAAGACCGAGAACCGGTTGGCGGATCGCGAGCAGACGCTGGATCGGAAACTGGACGAACTAGATAAGCGGGCGGAGAAGCTGCGCACGCACGAAGATGAGGTTGACAATCTCAAGGAAGAGATTCGCACTATTCGCACGCGTCAGCAGGAGAAGCTCGAGAAGATTGCGGGCCTAAAGAAAAAGGATGCTGCCGACAAGCTCATGCAAATGACCGAGCGCGATATCAAGAATGATCTGGTTGGCTTGGTGTCGAAATTACAACACGAGGCTATGGATGATGCCGAAGAGCGGGCGCAGATGATCTTGCTCACCGCGATGGAGCGGATGAGCAGCGAGGTAACGGCTGAGCGAACAGTCACGGCTGTTAAGCTGACTGATGATGAGATGAAAGGTCGGATTATCGGTAAAGAAGGCCGCAACATTCAGGCACTACAGCGCGAAACTGGTGTCGATATTTTAGTGGATGACACGCCGGGTATGATCGTGCTGTCGAGTTTCGATCCGATTCGCCGGCAGGTGGCTCGCTTGAGCCTCGAGATGTTGATGAAAGATGGTCGTATCCATCCGGCCCGCATCGAAGAAGTCGTCGCCAAGGCAAAAAAGCAGATCGATAAAGAAGTCAAGCAGGCCGGCGAGGACGCCATGCGCGAAACTGGCGTTGTCGGCATCCCGAAGGAAATGCAGCGACTGCTAGGTGAGCTGAAATTCCGAACGAGTTACGGACAGAACGTATTGAAGCATTCCACCGAGATGGCCCAGATGGCGGGGATGATCGCTGAGGAAATTGGCGCTGATGTGCGCATCACGAGAATTGCGACACTGCTGCATGACGTTGGCAAGGCGGTGACTCACAAGATCGAGGGCAAGCATCACCACATCGGTGCCGAGCTAGCGCGCAAATACGGCATGGACGAGCGGATCGTTCACGCTATTGAAGCGCATCACGATGATATCGAGGCGACGACACCAGAGGCATTGATTGTGCGAGTGTGCGACGCTGCCAGCGCCGCTCGGCCAGGAGCGCGCAATATTTCGGCTGAGAACTTTGCCGAGCGGATGCGCGATCTAGAAAATGTAGCAACCAGCTTTGCCGGCGTTGATAAGGCCTATGCGATATCGGCTGGGCGTGAAGTGCGGGTGATTGTCCGGTCAGAGGACATTGATGATCTAAGCGCATTCAAACTGTCGCGCGATATCGCCACCAAGATTGAATCGACCATGCAGTACCCAGGCACCATCAAGGTTAACGTTATCCGCGAAACACGGGCGATCGAGTACGCAAAATGATAAAAAGTGGTTGGTCGCCGTATGAGGAATGGCAGAAAGCGCAGGACACTCGGATCGCCAGCAGCGCCGCGCTGCTGATCGAAAATTCAGCGGGTGAGCTGCTCACGGTCAAGGCGTATTACAAGACGCATTGGAGTCTGCCTGGTGGTATGGTTGACGCTGGCGAAACGCCGCTACAGGCAGCACTTCGCGAAACCCAGGAAGAGGTCGGGCTGGTGGTTACTGAGGAGGAAGTTTCGTTTTTCGCGGTGGCGTCACGCTCCAGCGACAAAGGACTGGCGCATCAATATGTGTTCAGGGCAGTGCTGGATGATGAGCGATTGGAACGAATTGTCTTGCAGCAGTCGGAAATTGATGCCTATCAGTTCATGAGTCGCGACGCAGTGCTGGCAAGCGATGAAGGATTTGCGTGGTCAATACCACATTGGGCTCATCGTCGGCCAGGCGGCTATGTCGAGACGCAAATCATCGACAGCGATGACAAACGTCAGGAGGCGGTTACGCAATTTGTGGGATTTGGCTCGAAGGAAAAATAAACGGAGGAGGAAGATGGGAATATTAGTGATTAGTCGACACGGTGAAAGTGAATGGAATCTGCTCGGCAAGTGGACGGGCTGGACTGACGTGGGACTTACGGAAAAGGGGCGAGCTGATACGGTGCGGTTGGGCGCACTACTGAAGGATATCAAGCTCGACGAGGCGTATACGTCGGCGCTTAAGCGGACGCACCAAACGCTGAAAGCATTGCTTGAGGGGCGCGGCAAGGGCAGTTTACCGACGACACAGACGGCCGAGCTGAACGAGCGTGATTATGGTGATCTGACCGGTAAAAATAAGTGGGAAGTCAAGGCTGAGATCGGCGAGGAGGCGTTCAATGGTATCCGGCGCGGTTGGGATTATCCAGTGCCAGGCGGTGAAACGCTCAAGGATGTTCATGCGCGGGTTGTGCCGTATTTTGAACGAGAGATTTTACCGAAATTACAGGCAGGTGAGAATATTCTATTAGTAGCGCATGGTAATTCTATCCGTGCGTTAATGAAGCACCTCGACCACGTACCAGAAGCAGATATGGCCCATGTGGAAATGCCGTTTGGTCAGTTACTGGTTTACACCTTTGAGCCGACGTCTGATCTACCGACGAATAAAGACGTGCTGTCGGTGGAGATTGAGGCGGTGAACGCGTAATTAGGCGCGTAGAATTTCATAGGCGCTCAGCGCTGATAAGAACTGTTGAAATCTAATAGTGTTCTCGCCGTGATATGGCCAGGTAGCGTGATTTAGCCAAAAGCCGATGAGCCTTAGGCAGTGATTTAGATTAATCATATCACGATACGGTGAAACATCGTGGCCGCTTTTATGTAAATCAATCAACAGGCTCGTAATATCGCTGCCTGGTTGTCCCGGTCCAGACCAACTCCAATCTACTAGCTTGCTGCCATGTTCTGGATGCCAGGCGATGTTTGATTGCCTAATGTCGTGATGACAAAAGGCTTGTAGATGAAATTGATTCGACTGAACCCCAGCACGCTGCAGAGAAGATAGATCCGTTAACAAGTCCCGGGTGACGGCTTGGCTGTGTGGTGTCATTTGATTCAGAAAATCCGGCAGAATCTGATATAGTTGAGCAACCACCTGTTCGTCAATTGTCTGCCAGCCCTCTTTGATAAAACTGATGCATGATGGTTCAATGGCGAATGAGTCGGCTGGCAGTGGAATAGTCTCTAGTTTGGCAAACTTTTCTGCAGCCGCCCAGATGTAATCATCGAGAGTCTCGGCTTCAGCTCGCCATCGCCAGCCATCGTCGGGCCGCAGCGCTTCCATGATGATTGCATCACCACACAAGACAGACCGTGCGGGAACGCCATCATAGCCGCTCTGCCGCAAGTGTGCCATAGTAAACGCCTCTTTATCTAAATATTGCTGTAATCGCTGCCGTTTTTGGACGCTGTCGTATTGGGTTGATAGTTGTTTGATGAAAGCGGCGTGATGATCCTTTGTGGCAATTACTTTTTCGTATTGCATATGACCACCATCAACACGGTAGAGACATTCAGGATCCTGCACCGATTTAGCCAGTGGTCGGCACGCCAGATAATCAAGCGCTCTTGCTACAATCTCATCATGTGAGGCATATAGCTCAGGTAGGTGATCAAGCGAGTGCCAGCCGGCGTCAACCGCATCATCACGCCGCTTTCATCAAACAACTATCAAC
>JABCOH020000031.1 GCA_013333695.2 Candidatus Saccharimonadota bacterium
CACGCGCTTGTTATAATCAATGAAATAACTGAGGCCAATCATAATCAGAAACGCGCCGCCAAAAGCATCAATCATCGGCGAGGCTTCGTGCAAAATATGACCGTATTCCGCCGGCTTATTCAGCGCCAAATCAACCACTTCCATAAATCCATGACCGCTCGCCACCATCACGATGATGATCGGCAGCACGAACCGCACCACGAACACCGCCACGAAAATCCCAACCGTCAAGAACACCTTCTGCCAAACCTGGCTCATGCCGGCTAGCACCTTGCTGTTAATCACCGCGTTATCAAAGCTAAACGTCACCTCCAGCACCACTAAAATTACGAACAACCACAGACCATTAAGGCCTAGTTGGGTGAAAATCAGCCCGCCCAACGCCAGCGTCAACAGCGCCGAAAACCAAAAAATCCGAAATGGGTGATGTGAGTGGAGCCAATGTTTCATACTAAGTCTCAGTATACCACGCTGGGCAGGGAGTAGTATAATAGAGATTATGTCATCATTCCATACCGCGTATCAGCGCACGACTGCCTGGTTCAAAAACCACAGCGATGCAATCCGATGGACTATCGTCGGCTTGTTTGGCATCGTTGTCATGCAGTATGGTTTACAAATCGACCTCTGGCTAATTGCCCATCCACCGCACACGTGGGCCGAGACGTTGGCGCCATTGGCACAGGATTTCCTGACACTAACATGCAGCGTCATCGTTGAGGCCACACCATTTCTCATTATCGGTATCATCGTTTCTGCTCTCATTCGCCGCTTCCTACCGCCGGATCGATTGCTTAAAATCCTACCCAAGCACACGCTCATTCGCCGCATTCTCCTCTCGCTCGTCGGCATCGCGCTGCCAGTCTGCGAGTGCGGCAATGTGCCAGTCGCCCGCAGCCTCCTAGCGCACGGCCTCAAACCCGCCGACGTCATCAGCTTTCTCCTCGCCGCGCCGATCCTCAATCCGATCACTATCATCGCCACCATGACCGCCTTTAGCTTTGAGCCGCGCATGGTCTGGTGGCGCATCGGCTTTGGCTTTCTAATCGTCCAGCTGACCGCTCTGATCGTCAGCTTTATTCACCCCAAACACGTCCTCCAGCCGTCATTTGCTGCCTCCTGCACCGACCGTCATCCAACAACTTTTCGCCATATTCTCGCTGATTCTCGCAACGAATTTTGGCAGCTCACCACCATGCTCGTCCTCGGCGCCATGATCGCTGCCGCCACCCAAGTCTTCGTCCCGCGCTCCATCATCAACGCCGTCGGCGGCGACATCATCCTGTCGGTCATCGCCATGATCGGCCTCGGCTTCGTCGTCTCTATCTGCTCCAGCGTCGATGCGTTTTTCGCGCTGGCTTACGCCCGTATCTTCACCAATGGCTCTGTCCTCGCCTTTCTACTGACTGGCCCGATGATCGACATCAAACTGATTCTCCTCATGAGAAGCACCTTCCGCCCGCGCTTTATCTTTCTAGTCATGCTCATTATTTTCAGTCTGTCGCTGGCGATAGGGATCGGAGTCAATCTATATGCGCGCTAAGTTCACCCCGTTGTTACGCGCTGGCGGCGGACTGCTCGCCTGTGGCTACATTATTCTCATCGCCGTCCGCGGCCAGCTCGGCTTTTACATCCATCCGCGCTACCATCTGCTCGCCGTCGTGGCAGCCATGACTGGCAGCATGTTACTAATCCTCGATATCATCTTGCAGCTACGCCATAACCCAGCAGGGAAGCGACGAGCCTCCGCTGGCGTAACGACCACGGAGCGTCCAGAAAAGCCGCGGCGCAAGATCCCTATACTCGCAATCGTTACCGCCGGCATCCTCGCCCTAGCCATCATCCTGCCGCCGCGCCCACTGTCCTCGTCCAGTGCTGCCAATCGTGCCACGTCTGGGCCGACCAGCACGACTGGCCGCTGTGACAAACCAGAGCCGCTTGATGGCAAGCCCGTTTCGATGAACCGCTGGCGTAGCGCGTTTGATGACTGCCCGAATGACAGCTTTTTTGACGGCGTAACCATTGACGTCACTGGCTTCGTGGCGCGCGACCCGAGCGGCTTTTACGACAACCGCTACTTCGAGCTCTCACGCTTCGTCATCAGCTGCTGCGCCGTTGACAGCACCCCGATCAGCATTCTCGTTAAATCCCCAGACGCCGAGCGTTACCGCAACAACCAGTGGCTACGCCTAAGCGGACAGATCAAGCGTGAGCTATCCGGCGGCAAAGCCATCTACGTCCTCACTAACCCCACCATCACCCCAACCACCGAACCAGCCAATCCATACGAATTCCTCGGCGTGTAGCTATGTATCATTATTACGACAATGCCTCAATTAGTGCTACGCTTCGTTACTGCACGGGCTTGCATACAAAGACTGAATTAATCACCTCATCTGTCGGATGATATTCCTCCATCAGCCGCACACCCTCAAAAGCGTGAGCATCAAACCCTGGGTAGAGCAGGGTGCGCGCCCCATACGCCCCGCGCGCGAGGAGTCGCCCGTCTGGCTTGAGCGCTGGTCGTACATGATCAACAATTGCTTGCTTTTCCGCCAGCGTCTCGCCAGCCAGCCCCGCCACATATATCGCATCATATCGCCCCTCATCCAGCGCCACCGACTGACCCAGACCGGTCACAAATTCACCCGGCCAATCAAGCGCTGTCGCAAGGCCGCGCGATAACTCAATTGCCTTGTCCGACGCGTCAACATGCGTAATCTGCGCCCCTGTTAATTGATGTAGCCACCAGCCCGTCAGCGGCAACGGCCCGCTACCGATCATCGCAACCTCCGAGGAGTCACACAGCCACAGCCTAGCTCGCCCCAGTAGTCCAATCTCACGCCGCGTCAACTCTTTATAATTCTCATGATACGGAAACTCTCCTAGCTCTGCCCACGGGTTATCCGCCTTCGTGATACGCCTCGACCAGTACTGCTCCAGTTTTCCTTCGGCTACCGCGCAGCGCCGCTGCACCTGATGGCGAATATCCTCGTCGCATAGTAGTGGTTTTTTACCATGCGCCACCACCGTCTCAACTAATTCAGTAAACGCCGCATTAACTTCCTCAGAAGGTGTGAGCTGCGGCAAGCTCAGCACTCGTTCAATACATTCTTTCATAGCTCATCAGTATGGCGTATTGTGTGGCTTATTGCAATTTTGTCGCAATAAGTGCTACAATTGCGACATGGATACCTTACGCGACATCTTTCGCCAAGCCGACCTTCGCCTGACCAAATCACGCTGCGAAGTCTTTACAGCACTCGAATCCATCGACGTACCACTGACCATCGCCGAAATCGCCAAGCGTTGCCCGAACACTAACCGCACCAGCATCTATCGCATTCTCGAAACCTTTCACGAGCTCCACGTCATTAACACCATCCACATCGGTTGGAAAGTCCGCTATGAGCTCGCCGAGCCATTCATCACGCATCATCACCACCTCTACTGCACACGCTGTCATAACGCCGAACCGCTGGAGACACCAGAGCTAGAACGGCTCATTGCCTTGATCGGCCGGCGCCATCACTTCCGTGTCGAGCGCCACCACTTTGAACTCGAAGGAGTGTGCCAGGCCTGCATGGCAGCTGGTGATACGCAGCCTAGCTCAACCAAGACGACGAGCCAAGCCTAATCAGCCGCCGGCAGCAGCTATCTCAATTCCAACGAACCACACGGCCCGATATCTCTCCTACAAACTTACACCTCAAGCTTTGCCCGTAGCATGTCGCGCTCACGCGTCAGCGTCCGGTAGCGCTTAAACGCGCTCATCAGTTCGTTGCGCGCGGTCGCGTCTAGGTCAAAAATCGCGAGCAGCACCGAATCAATTTCCTTGACCGCCCGCTGCGCTTCTGACAAATTCGCCACGCCCGGTACTGTGTCGAGGTATTCCTCGCGAATCGCTTCGGTCTTTTTCTCGTATAGTGCCAGCCGCTTGGCCGGGCTCTCAGCCGCTTTTTTGCTCAGCCGACCCAGTGCCTTTTCATACTCCTGTCGCGCCGCTAGTACCGTCACATAATCAATATTCAGCCCGAACAGCCGCGCCGCCAAGCCGCCGCGCTCCTGCTCAATCGCCGTCATTTCTCGCTCAATCGCTGCTAGCCGCCTCGTTACCTCGCGCCGCAGTTTCTTGACCTGACGACCGGCCCGCAGCCGCTGCCAGCATCGTACCAGCCCCCAGGCCCGCTTATCCACCACGGTTACACCCACCTCAGAGAGCACCGCCCGGTACAGTTCATACCTCATAAAGTCTTCAACCTGCTGCCGACAGACATCAATTGGCTGCCGGGCAAACGCTAGCGTTCGCTGATACGGCTTTTTCTCTCGCTTTGACGCAAACTGCGACCCCGCAAACGCCAGTCGCTCCTCCTCGAGCCGCACCGGTATCATCATGGCAATCAGCCGTTGCTGCGACGACGCCTCAGCTAGCAAATCCTCCCGCAAGGCTTGTTGCAACATTATCGCGTTATGTGCCGAGGTGATCGTCTCTAACCTCGGTAACCATTCGTCCCGCCACGCTGTCAACATGTCGTGCATCGTGCGCTTGCTACGATTCAGCACCCGCGCATCTCGTCGAAATCGTCGCGGCACGCGTGCCAAGACGGCGGCCGCTTGGGCTCGGAACACTAACGGGCGCTCTTGGCTTAATTTGACTAACGTATCGTGCTCAATTATCTGCGTCATATGTATTCACTATACTATTTTAGAGACAAAAAGTCAATATTATGCTCACGCATATCCACCCAAAAATTCACTTTCTAGCAAACCATCCCACACCAATTTACACCCAACCTCCATTTACACGGTGCAAGATCACATCAAAAACCCAACTAAAAAAGCGCCAGGTAAGGGTGGGCATCACCTGGCGCTTTGTTACCCTTCAACCCACCCGAGCTCCCGTCTCAGTGAAGCGTCGTGACTAAAACTCCAAAAGTCCGCGCCTGATTATAATATCAACACCATCCAGTGCTCACCTTAACAGAGGTCGCCTTCAAAAAAGGGCAGTTAAAGGGGTTAGTATGCGCGTAACGTTGAATCGCAAAAAGTGGAGGGTAAGAATACTTAATGCCATTGCGCGCAACCTAACATATTAGTTAGAATAGGGGGTATAAGGTGCTTTTGATTAGCGCTTTAACTAACCAATCGCTCCTGATTATAGCAAGCATTTGACAACATGTCAATACTTTTTATCACAAAAGTCATGGAAATCAATAGAATCCGTCCAGATGAGCATAATTTTACCCAGAGGTTGGCAAGTATTGCCAATCCACCGAAAAGCTTGTGTTTCATGGGAGCATTGCCGACGAGCAGCGCGCCAGTCGTGGCAATCGTCGGTTCGCGCAAACCCTCGGCGTACGGCCGGGAGGTGACCGAGCAGCTGGCGGGCGACCTAGCAAAAGCCGGCTGCATCATCGTTAGCGGCCTGGCGCTCGGCATCGACGGCATTGCCCAAAAAGCCGCCCTGGAGGCCGGCGGCACAGTCATCGGCGTCATTCCCAATGAACTACCTGACATCTCGCCGCAAACCAATTACAAACTAGCCATGAATATCATAAAAAACGGCGGCGCCATCCTCTCCGAGTGGAAAAAAGGTGACGGTAAAGTTGTCAATCGCTGGAGCTTCTTGGAGCGCAACCGCTTGGTCTCCGGCCTAGCTGACGCCGTCATTATCACCGAAGCCGCCGAGCGCAGCGGCACGCTGAACACCGCCGCCCACGCCTTATCCCAAGGCCGCGACGTCTTTGCCGTGCCGGGCAACATCACCAGCCCGCTGTCTGCCGGCTGCAACGCGCTGCTCAAACAAGGCGCCCTCGTTGCCACCACTGCCACAGACATTCTCAACGTCATCGCCCCGTCAACCACTCAATCTGCCACCGACCAAGCCGTCATCCCCCTCGGTGAAACCCCAGCCGAAAACACTATCATCGACTTACTCCGAACCGACCTCAGAGACGGTGACCAGCTACAGCAACAATCCGGCCTCAACCCAGCCGACTTCGCCACGGCGCTAACCATGCTAGAGATCAACGGCGTGATCAAGCCACTCGGGGCAAATAATTGGGCGCTGCGATAGTTGCGATAATATTGCCAATTTGACAAATTGATGATAGGCTACGGCTTATGGAAGAGAGCCGGGAACTAGTACTCAGCAGCGAGGCGGATAGTGACGATGGTATCACCGCCTTGATTAGGGACGCCTTGACCATTCCTAATGCGATGAGTCTAGCGGGCGGAAAGTTGACATGGGACGGTGCGGAAAACCTTGAGGAGGTTTCTGGCTTGGTGCGGGTGATCATTGGGCGAACGCTCGATGTTGCTGACGGAGCGGTCGCCCGCGCAACAGGACAAACAAGTGATGTTGGCGCAGCCGTTGACGCAATCACCGATAAAGTAGTCACACTCAAACTACTCTATGAAATGCTAAAAAAGGGTGCAGCACCAAAATCAGTTATCGGCACCATCGCCGTGTTGAACACGACAAACGCTATCGCAACGGGCATCGCCAATTGTCGTAGTGAACACAAGGGAGAAACGCGCCCAACCACATCAGGCAAATTAGCAATGGCTGGTGAGATGCTAGCATTATTTGCCTACGCGGGCGCCCACACCGCCGAACAGAACGGTAAACCAAAGCTAGCCAAAACCCTCCGCGGAGTTGGCCACACTGCATTTATCGCCTCGTTACCACTTGCTGCTCATGCCTCATGGACCTATATCAAACGAGCTATTTTTGGCAATAATAGTGATGATGATACGCCAGAGGCTTGACTTTTTATCCAATAATTGATATATATATCAGATTTTCGTTCAGAGAACGAAGATTCGTCCGCCTAGAAAGTCTGGGTGTTGACAATTTGGACAGAGAGAAAGAAGGTCGACATGACTGATGAGATTCGCTTCCTTGTTCATGAATACGGTGATACCTTCACCATACGTACTAATCTGTACGTACGGTACTGTACCCAGAGGATCAGCCGAGTACCTGGGATGATAGCGACTGTGGACGACGATGGATTCGGAATCAACATGAATGTACAGGACGGGTGCTCACCGAGAAAGGTGATTACCGACGTTCTAAAGGCACTGTGTGATTTCTACGACATCAGGCATCCTCAAGTAGAGGGTATCTTCGAAGAAGATATCGGTCGTGATATTGAAAGACACTACCACACAAAGAAGGAACGACAGATCCAAGAGGATTTGTTAAAGGCCCTTTACAAGGGTCAACTCATAGGTCAGCGGATCAAGAAACTAAGCAAAAAGCTGAGGAAACTGAGGAAGAGGCGACAAGACCTGGATAAAGCTTCCTAGCCCCCGCGAGGACAGACCCATCTCTCTGTCCTCGCAACCAGAGCCACCGAGAAACACCCTCGGCGGTTGTGGTTGCGAGGTGATTTGATATAATATAGAGTTATGAAAAATCTCGTCATCGTCGAGTCACCAGCCAAAGCCAAAACCATTGAGAAATATTTGGGCAAGGATTTTCACGTTCTGTCAAGCGTGGGACATATCCGCTCGATTGTCAAAAAAACCAAGGACGGCACACCGCCAATTGATGTGGCGAATGATTTTTTTGCTGTCTACGAAGTTGATCCAGAGAAGAAGAAAGTCATCACCGAGCTGAAGAAAAACGTCAAGGCCGTTGGCAAAGACAACGTCTGGCTAGCCACCGATGAAGACCGCGAAGGGGAGGCTATTGCCTGGCATCTCTGTAAAGTGTTGGATTTGCCGATTGAGACGACCAAGCGCATCGTCTTTCACGAGATCACCAAAGACGCTATCACCACCGCCATCCAGAATCCGCGCACCGTCGACATGAATCTGGTGCAGGCGCAGCAAGCCCGGCAAATCCTCGACCGACTGGTCGGCTTTGAGCTGAGCCCCGTGGTCTGGCAAAAAGTGCCAGGCGGCAAATCGGCTGGCCGCGTCCAGAGCCCGGCAGTGCGGCTGTTGGTCGAACGCGAACGAGAAATTATGAAATTTGAGGGCAGTTCACAGTTCAAGGTGACCGCCATATTTATCCACGACAATCAAGAATTCAAGGCCGAGCTCAACCAAAAATTTGATTCCGAAGCGGCCGCGCACGAATTCTTAAATAGTCTCAAGCCAGCCACATTCACCGTCAGCGACATCTCGAAAACGCCTGGCACCCGCAACCCAGCCGCACCGTTCACGACCTCAACGCTGCAGCAGGAAGCCAACGCCAAGCTTGGCTTTAGCTCCAAAGCCACCATGGCCTCGGCACAGCGGCTCTACCAAGACGGTAAAATCACCTACATGCGTACTGACTCGGTCAATTTGAGCGGGCAGGCCATCGCTAGCGCCACTGATTTTATCAAGCGGCTGTACGGCCCGAATTATTCAACTGTGCGCAAGTTCAAAACCAAATCTGCCTCCGCCCAGGAAGCCCACGAGGCCATCCGCCCAACCGACATTACCCGCGAAACCGTCACCTCAAACGAGTACGACCAAAAACTCTACGACCTGATCCGCCGCCGCACCCTGGCATCACAAATGTCGACAGCGAAATTAGAGAAAACAACAGTGACGATTGATATTGAGGGTGGGGAATTATCTGCTCACGACAAAACATCTACACAAACCCGAGAATTGAACGACGATGAGACGCGGCGCGGCGAGGACTGTCTGAGCGAAGCGAGTTCCGCAGCTGCCCGAGACGAATCGGAGAGAGAATCTCGGCGTGCGGAAGCCGTTTTGAAGGGAGCAGATAACTCTTTCGAGCGTTTCCATTTCGAGGCCAAAGGCGAAGTCATCACTTTTGACGGCTTCTTGCGTGTCTATGGCGGCGGCAAAGACGAAATCTTGCCAAAACTCCATACCGGCGACACGCTTGAAACTCACAACATTACCGCCCGCCAAACCTTCGCCCGACCACCAGCCCGCTACACCGAAGGCTCACTGGTCAAGAAGCTCGAAGACCTCGGCATCGGCCGGCCAAGCACCTACGCTACTATCATCGACACCGTGCAAACCCGCGGCTACGTTGAAAAAGGCGACAGCGAAGGCCAGCCACGCGACGTCATCGTCCTAAATTATAATGGCGAAGAGGTCAGCCGTGACATCGTTCAGGAAAAAACCGGCTCTACTCGCGGTAAACTCATCCCAACACCAAGCGGGGAACTAATCGCTGACTTTTTGACCGACCATTTCACGCAAATCGTTGACTATGATTTTACCGCCAACGTCGAGACCGAATTTGATAAAATCGCTGCTGCCGACCTAGCCAAAAGCGCCATGCTCCACGGATTTTACACGCCATTTCACAAACTGATTGAACAATCAGGCGGCATCGACCGCAGTAAAGTCGGCGCCAACCGTGAAGTCGGCATCGATCCAAAATCCGGCAAGCCAATCCTGGCGCGCTTTGGCCGCTTTGGCCCAATGTTGCAGCTGGGCGCCACCGATGACGAAGGCAAGCCGCGCTTTGCGCCGCTACCAAAAGGTGCAAAAATTGAAACGGTCACCCTAGAGCAGGCACTAGAAATGTTCAAGCTGCCGCGCGTCGTTGGCCAAACCGAAGACGGGCAAGACATCAAAGCCAATATCGGCCGCTTTGGCCCGTACATCCAAGTCGGCAAGCTCTTCGTCTCCATCAAGCCTGAAGACCCGCACACCATTACTCTAGAGACAGCTCGCGAACTCTACGCCGCCAAACTCCAGGCCGAAGCCGAGAAGAATATCGCTGACTTTGGTGATGGCGTCAAGGTCCTCAACGGTCGCTTTGGCCCGTACATCACCGACGGCAGCAAAAACGCCAAGATCCCCAAAGACACCGACCCGAAATCGATTACCCACGAACAGGCGCTTGAATTCTTGAAGGTCGCCCCCGCCAAGCCCGCCCGCCGCGGCCGCTCCTCAGCCAAACCATCCAAATCCCCGAGGAAAAGCAGTCGCTCAAAGAAGTAATTGACCCACAAAATAACTCAATCAAGCCACATTTCATTAGTGCTGTATAGACCACATTCCCATAATTCACAAAATTAAAAACTATCACACCATTTCATTGCAAAAATTGTTAAATACATGCTATAATTATGGCGTACTATACGACTTGCTTGACACGAAAATATTTTATTGTATAATAGCAATATCGTCATATATCAACATAACTTCTGAGGTGAGGCAGAGAGGATTTAACATAAAGCCATGAGCGACACACAAGAACAGAGCGCACCAGACAAGCAGCTTCGGCAAGCGGCCGAGGATGTTTTGGCGCAAATTCCGCAGGAGCGCGAGAAAGAGATTATTAGCCGTCGCTTTGGTTTATACGGCAGCAAAGAGACGCTGGAGCAGATCGGCGACATGCTCGGGATCACTCGTGAGCGTGTCCGCCAACTGGAAAAGGCTATCCTCGTTCGCCTCCGTCTACTGGTGGCTGATGGCGGCATACCAAGTGCCTCGACGGCCGAGAAGATGGTCACCTCACACCTGTCGGAAATGGGCCGAGCCGCACCACTGCATAATCTCGCCAAGCATGTCCTCGGCCGGGATGTCACCGATAGCGAACGATCTCATGTCGCCTTTATCGCCGAGCTCAATCCATCGATCAACATCATCACCGAGAACGATGACTATTACCACTCAGCCATCATCGGCACGCCGAACGACGAGAAGAATATCAAGAAGCAAGTTGAAGAAATTGTCAAAGCCATCAAACAGCACGGCCAGCCAGTCACCGCTGAGGAACTACACAAAACGCTCAATTACGAGCACCCATCCAACATTGCCGCGCTCGCTTCGATCAGCAAGAAACTAGCCCATCTCCGCGGCCTATGGGGCCTGATCAAGTGGCCACTCGTCAACCCAAAAACCATTCGTGACAAGATCTTCGTCATTCTCGACAGTAACGGTCAGCCAATGCACTTCTCGGACATCGCTAAGGCCATCAAGGACAGCGATTTCAAACGCAAAGATGTCACCATCCAAGCCATTCACAACGAACTCATCAAAGACAAACGCTTCGTCCTGATCGGCCGCGGTATTTACGCCCTCGAGTCGTGGGGTTACGCTCGCGGTACCGTCGCTGACATCATTGCCAGCGTCCTACGCGAGGCCGGCGAGCCGCTGCACCGCGATGAAATCGTGAAGCGCGTCCTCGACAAGCGTCAAGTCAAAGAAACCACCATTCTGCTCAACTTGCAAGCCAAACCGCAATTCCAACGCTCCGCCAAGGCCACCTACATTCTGGTCAGCGAAGCCTAAGTTTGCATTTATCTATAAGGGGTGAGATAATGAAATAGCATGGAAATTATCTCTTCGATGATTAGTTTTTTAACGCAGTGGTACGTCTGGATACCCATCACAGCTGTGCTGTCATTCTTGACGTGGCGCAACTATCAGCGGGCCGACGAATTCGAACCGACCGAGAGTGTGTTATTAGTACTCGAAATCCCCAAAGCCAACGACAAGAAAGAGTTGGCCGCCGAGCAATTATTCGCCAGCCTGCACGGCATCTTGCGCGACAAACGCGAACTCAAATTATCAGGCGGGCGACAGGAGCATATCAGCTTTGAAATCGCCTCGGTCAACGGTCAAATTCGTTTTTACGTCTGGGTACCCCGAACACTGCAAAGTTTCGTCGAGGGACAAATTTACGCCCAATACCCAACCGTTCAAATCCACGTCGCCAGCGAAGATTACACCGAGCACGAGCGTGAGCATTCTACCGTGTACACCACTGAGCTAACCTTGACAGCGCCAGAATTCTTACCAATTCGCACCTTTCAAACCTTTGAAGTCGATCCGCTGGCGGGAATTACCGGCACACTGGCCAAGCTAGAATTAACCGGCGAGGAACTCTGGGTGCAGGTGCTCATCAGGCCGATCGCCGACAGCTGGCAGCAGTCTGCCGATCGCTGGATCGCCAGCGTCAAGAGTGGACATAAACTTATCCCCGGACTCGGCGGTGGCGGTCTGCAATGGATTGGTACGCTGCTCGAGGCTCTCTGGAAACCACCAGGCCAGGGAAGTGATGGCAAAAAAGCGCCCGAGCTATCTGAGCGTGACAAGACGCGCGTTTCTGAAGCAGAGAAGAAAGCCACTAAATTAGGCTACGACGTCAAGATCCGCCTAGCGTACCTTGGCGAAGATCAAACCAGCGCCAAGCTACATATGCAGGCGCTGGTCGGTGCTTTTAAGCAATTCAACTCAACCAACCTCAATGGCTTTCGCGCCGTCAAGGGTGCGTTCGGCAAGGAGTTTCTCGACAAGTACCGCAAGCGCGCGTTTTACGGCGATGGCTACATCTTGAACATCGAAGAGCTAGCTTCTGTCTTTCACTTGCCGCACACCAATGTCGAGACGCCCAACATCGTCTGGGCCAGCGCCAAAACCGCCGAACCGCCGTCCAAGCTGCCTGTTCTGACCGGCAGCGATGCCAATGACGACCAGATTTCCGCCTTTGGCGTCACCAATTTCCGCGGCATCAACCACCAGTTCGGCATGCTGCGCTATGATCGCTCGCGTCACGTTTACATTATCGGCCAGACAGGAGCAGGGAAGTCAGGGTTACTCGAATTATTCGCGCTCAGTGATATCTTTCACAATCAAGGCTACGCCATCATCGACCCGCACGGCGACTTCGCCATCAACAACATGAAATTCATCCCTGGCTCACGGCTGAACGACGTCGTCTATTTCAACCCGGCCGACACCGCCTATCCGCTCGGGTTCAATCCGCTGGAAGTCACCAACCCGAACCAAAAAACCAATATTTCATCAGAAGTCATCGGCGTCCTGAAGCGCATGTTTGGAGAGAGTTGGGGGCCGCGGCTAGAGTACATCTTGCGCTACACCATTCTGGCGCTGCTCGACCGGCCAGAGACGACCATGCTGGACATCACTCGCATGCTGACTGATAAAAACTTCCGCAAAGAAACGCTGGGCTATTGCCGTGACACCGTAGTCTTGCAATTCTGGAACGTTGAATTCGCCAGCTGGAACGACAAGTTCGTCGCCGAGGCGGTCGCTCCAGTCCTCAACAAAGTCGGCGCCTTTACCGCCAATCCCATCATCCGCAACATCATCGGCCAGCCCAAATCCACCTTCAATATCCGCCAAATTATGGATGAGGGCAAAATCCTCATCGTCAATCTATCCAAAGGCCTCATCGGCGAGGATAATGCCGCCATCCTCGGCTCATTCTTAGTCACCAAGATTCAGCTGGCCGCTATGAGTCGCTCGGACACTCCAGACATCCGCGACCGCCGCCCATTTTACCTTTACGTCGACGAGTTCCAGAACTTCGCCACTGATTCATTTGCCACCATTCTGTCTGAGGCCCGCAAGTATGGCCTCAACCTGACCGTCGCCAACCAGTACATCTCACAGATGAACGAAACCGTGCGCGATGCAGTCTTTGGCAATGTCGGCACCATGATTTCCTTCCGCGTGTCTGCCGACGACGCACCAATCCTGGCTAAGCAATTTGAACCAAACTTTGAATCAGTC
Organism: Candidatus Saccharimonadota bacterium; assembly: GCA_013333695.2. Classification (GTDB taxonomy): domain Bacteria; phylum Patescibacteriota; class Saccharimonadia; order Saccharimonadales; family Saccharimonadaceae; genus Nanosynbacter. The sequence goes on from JABCOH020000031.1 coordinate 13,474, forward strand.
GACCTCTTGCAAATGCACAATCGTAACTTCGTCATCAACATGGTCATCGGGGGAGAGAAGACGCCAGCCTTCTCCGCGCGTACCCTCGAGCTTCCGCCAAGCCAAGCCGATAATACCCTGCACATCATCGAGCATTCACGACGTATGTACTCACGAAACAGGGAAGACGTCGAGCGAGAAATTGCCGCCGTCATCATGCCGCCGCGCCCGCAAAAACAGCCCACCCAGCCGCCGCGCCCACAAGCCGTCGCCGCAGCTGCACTAGCCCAGCCCGCTCAGGCGGCCACTAGTCAACCGGCACAGGGAACCACGGCCACTAACACCCAACACCCCTCACTACAACCCGAACCCGTCACAGACAGCGGCGAAGTCATCTTGCAAATCCGCGGCAACAGCGCATTTGAATCAGCAGCCACCGACACCACCACACCGAAGAAACGCCGACGACGACGGAAGAAGAGTGCTGCATAAGGCCATTGCAATAACTGAGACTTTCAGCTACAATTACCTTACAGTCCCTTAAGTAAGGATTGTACCAATATCTAAATTGTTTTAGGTTTCTATAATAATTTAGCAACTTAGGGCGGCGGTTTTGGCCGCGCAGCTACGGTTGAGAATTCTATTGTGAATCTAAAGCAAAGCTCTAATCCGCTCACTTGTTGGGCGGATTATCTTTTTATGTGGCTAAAAATACTTATGCTTTCAATTATTACTTTTTGGTTATATAATTATGCCAAAAGGCATCATCAAAAGGACTTATTTATGACAGAAAAATCTTCATATTCACCAAAAAAATACTCGCTAGGGCTAGACATCGGTACGAGCTCAATCGGCTGGGCAGTACTAGATTTAGACAAGGAGCGTATTCACGATTTGGGAGTGAGGATATTTGAGCGACCAGAAGACCCGCAAAACGGCGACTCACTGGCTAAACCTCGCCGCGATGCCCGTTCAGCTCGTCGCCGTCTGAAACGCCGTCGCCAACGTCTCAATCACCCCTGAAACAATTTTTCGTCGACCAAAATATTCTCACGAAAGATCAAGTCGAGGAGGTGTTGAACTACAAGTCTGATTTCAACAAATTAGACGTATATGAGCTGCGAGCATGAGCACTCACCGAAGAATTATCGCCCGAAGAGTTGCTCAAAGTTTTATATCAGATTGCCAAACGACGCGGCTTCAAGTCGAACCGCAAGGTTGTCGAAGAATCAGACAAAGAAGGTGGTCGTGTTACTAGTGCACTTAAGACTAACGAGAAATTCCTCGCCGACAACAATTACACGACCGTCGGCGAAGCGCTGAGTTGTGATGAAAAATTCGCTTTGCATAAGCGCAATAAACGCGACGACTATACCAACAGTTTTGCCCGCGATGACTTTTTGCGCGAACTAGAGCTCATTATTAAAACCCAGCGAAACTACGCCCTGAAAAATGTTCCCGAACAAGCTATCAAAGAATTAATTTGTGGCATTGACGATTGACAAGTCACTAACGTAAGTGCCATCATGTACCAGCGTCCATTTATGACTAAAGAGCTAATCGAAAAGATGGTTGGCGACTGTACGTTTGAAAAAAATGAGAAACGAGCGCCAAAAGCCAGCTATAGTTTCGAGGTATTTCGCCTGGCAAGCGATTTATCACACCTCGTTTTCATTCCCCGTGACGCCGGCAAACGCCAGGCTAAGCGTGAAAATCTAGAAGTAAGGCTGTCTCCAGAACAAATTAGCAAAGTCATTGATCTAGCCAAAAACCAAAAAAGCTTAACCTACAAAAAGGTACGTAGCACCGCAGGAATTAGCGAAGATTACATACCAAAAGACGCGCGCGGCAAGAAGAAAGAGGGTGATGAATTCGGCGAAGACAATACTTTTGGCAGCCTAAAAGCGTATAGCGACATCAGCTCAGCGCTAAAAGAGCTACCAGAAGATTGGGCAAAAATTGATAATGAATCGGCGATCAACCAAATCGCCTATATCCTTACGACACAAAAAGCCGACGAAGGTATTCGTGCCGAACTAAACACACTACCACTTTCTGATAAAGCCAAAGAGGCTATTGTCAAAATTAAGCCAACCAATTTCAAGGCGTTCGGACATTTATCGATCAAAGCTCTACAAAAAATAACGCCACACATTCTTGAAGGTATGACTTACGACAAAGCCTGCGAAGCAGCTGGCTACGACTTCAAAAAGCAATCTGCCAGCCTAGAGCAAATTACCAATCCTGTCGTCAAGCGTGCCATCACCCAAACGCTGAAGGTTGTTCGTGCTATTGAACGCAAATACGATAAGCCATATTTCATCAAAGTCGAAACCGCCCGCGACCTCGCAAAAAACTTCAAAGATCGTAAAGCAATTGAAAATGAGAATAAAGAAAATCAAGCACGCAATCAAAGTATCATTCAGACGCTAAACGAGAACGGCATCGTAACTCCAACCGGTCAGCAGATAATTAAAGTCAAGCTCTATCGCGAGCAAAACGGCGTCTGTCTATACTCCGGAAAGTCGATTGATTTTGAGACGATGCTACGCGATGACAACGCTTATCAAGTTGATCACATCGTGCCTTTTTCACGCTCCAACAACGACGGAATTACTAACAAAGCTCTGGTATTAACAGAGGAGAATCAAAAGAAGGGCAATCAAACGCCATTTGAATATTTTGGTGCAGATGAAAAACGTTGGAAAGAGTTTGCTGCTCGAGTAGAGTCGACATACAAAACACGTGATATCAAAACAGCCGATAAAGCAACGAACGCCATCAATTACAAATACAACGGCTACGCTATGAAAAAGAAGCAAAATCTATTGCTTCAAGACTACAAAAATGACAGCTGGAATGTGCGCGCTCTGAATGATACGCGATATATCACGCGGTTTATCCAAAATTACTTACGCCAAATGATTGACTTTGCCAAAGGCGAAGAAAAACAGCGTGTAATCGCACCAAACGGTACGACAACAGCCTATTTACGCAAACGCTGGGGACTAGCAAAGGATCGCGCTGAGGATGTGTTACACCACGCCAAGGATGCAGCGGTTGTAGCGGCGATTAATCCAAAAATTGTTTATCAGGCGAACCTTTTCTCTAAAGAGCAGGAGATGAAAAAATACCTTACAAACGTAAAGACAATTGACGAGAAACGAGAAATTTTACTTGCATCCACAAACAAAAATACGGGTGAGATCACCGATGAAACAACTTTTACAAAAGCTCAAAGAGATTTAGCGATAGCCGAATACTTTAAGCTGCGCAGCGATGAAGAGACGAAAAACCGCTTTCCAAGCCCATGGCCAGATTTTAGCAAAGAAGTCATGAAACGTACCCTCAAGACTGATATTGCCACATTGCAAAATGAGCTACGCGGGCTTGATAATTACGACGAAGAATTCCGTCTGGACGTAAAGCCAATCTTCGTTTCTCGCATGCCACGCCGCAAGGCTACTGCTCAAGCGCACAAGGAGACCATTCGCTCACCAAAGGTTAAAGATAACGATCAGCGAACCGTACGAATGCCACTTAATAAAATTAAGCGCAAGGATGTCGAAAACTCTGTACTTAAAGAATCTGATAAGTGGCTGTACGATAAATTGCTCGAAAGGTTAGATGCTCATGATAATAACCCTGAAAAGGCTTTCGCTGAACCTGTTTACAAAAATGACAAAAAATTCGACAAAAACGGCAAACAACTGTCGCCGGTCTCGACTGTCAAGGTATACTCGACGCAACCAAGCGGATTTTATATCAACAACGGTAAAGCTTTCGTCAACAACGGATCGATGGTACGGCTTGACGTATATCAAAAACCAAACAAGAAAGGAAAAATCGAGCATTTTTTCGTACCAGTTTACGCCCATCAAGTTGGCGAAAATAAGCCCGCACCAATAAAGATCCTACCAGCACCAAAAGGATTTACTGATGTGGATGAGACGTTCACTAAAGTCTGCTCGTTATATCCGAATGATTATGTACGAATTTACCTTAAAAATGAGATACGAGAGGGGTATTATGTAAAGTACAATGTAGCCAATGGAGCTATGCAGCTATTGCCAAACTATGCAACAGGAAAAAATCAAAATACTTTTGTACAAGTCTATGGTAAAAATGCTCAGGCTATCGAACGCTACGACGTCTCCGTCCTCGGCGATAACTATAGGTGGTTATAAATGGCCTGGCGCGTCGTAGCTATCGAAAATCCTGCCAGGCTGAGTTTGCGCGACAACCAGCTAGTAATCGCGCAAGCAACTGAGGCGACTTTGCCAATTGAGGATATCGATGCGCTCATTCTGGATGGCTATGGCATGACTGCGACTACAAATCTACTCACAGCGCTGGCGACCAAAGGCACCACAACTGTTATTTGTGACGAGAAACATTTACCAGCCAGCGTACTTCTGCCGTATTCACAACATTCACGCCAAGCCAAAGTTTCACGCCAACAGCTCGCCATGAGCCAGCCCCTCAAAAAGCAATTATGGCAGCAAATCATCATCAGCAAAATTACTAATCAAGCCGATGTATTGCGGTCTATCGGGTTAGATGACGCCGCCTTACGAGCCCATGTTAATGACGTTAAATCAGGCGATACCAGCAATCGCGAGTCGCTAGCTGCTCGCATATATTTTGACCAGCTGCTTGATGATGCCACGCGCCGTAAGCCAATTTGGCATAATGCTGCGCTTAACTATGGCTACGCGATGGTCCGCAGTCATATCGCTCGACACATTGCCGCCCGCGGACTGGTCGCTTCGCAAGGAATCTTTCATCACAATGAGCTCAATAGTTTTAACCTAGCCGACGACTTGATTGAGCCTTACCGTGCCGCCGTTGATTTATATATCCTAGAAAAAGTTGCCCCGCTTCACGTCGGCGACCACGATGCCAGCCTCACCAAGCATGACCGTCAACTCATCATTGACATATTAAATTATTGTGTTATAATTGACAGTAAGAAGTTTGCTGTAAAGCATGCGGTTGAGCGAACAGTTGAAAGCTTTATCGAATGTATTGAGGTAAAGGAGGCACGTAAGCTTCTTTTACCAAAAATCGCCTCCTGACAGGGAAGGGATGTCATATAAAATCATGAGGGTCGCAGTATTCTTTGATTTGCCGACCAACACTAAAGCTGAGCGCAAAGCCGCTGCGCAATTTCGCAAGTTCTTGCTGGATGACGGTTTTGATATGCTGCAATATAGCGTATACACGAGGCTGTGTCCAAACCGCGATGTTGCCGAAAAACACATGATGCGCGTTAAACGCCACGCACCAGATAGCGGATCGGTACGGTTACTATACTTGACCGAGCATCAATTTACACATATGCACGTTATCGTTGGCGAGAAAACCGTCCAGGAAAAGACTGTTCCGGTCGGCCAGTTGGCATTTTTCTAACCAAAAATCCCCCTCGTAACAGAGGGGGATTTGAGGAAGTATTATACCAATATCTAAATTGTTAGGGAACTATAAC